>DASWJF010000169.1:0-7771 GCA_036397275.1 Actinomycetota bacterium | reverse complement strand
CTCGCGTCATCTCCGGCTGGTGTCCGCGGAGGCGCGGACGTCGGCCCGGCGGGTCGCCGCGGAGATCTCGACACGGCGCACGCTGGCCATGCTGATCGGGGCGACTGCGTTCCTCACGGTGGGCGGGCTCATCATGGTGCTGTCGGCGAGCTCCGTGTCGGCCTACGCGCAGTACGGCTCGAGCTTCCTGTTCTTCAAGCGTCAGGCGGCGTACGCCGCGGTTGGAGCTCTCGGGCTCCTCGTGACCTCACGGATGCGGTACGAGGCGTGGCAGCGTCTGTCGGCTCCCTTCCTGGTCGGCACCGTGGCGCTGCTGGCGCTGGTGCTGCATCCGAGCTCGGGGATCGAGGCGTACGGGGCCTCCCGGTGGATCTCGGTGGGACCGGTGACGATCCAGCCCTCCGAGCTGGCGAAGCTCTCCCTCGTGGTGTTCGCCGCCACGATTCTGGCCCGCAAGTGGGGCCGGCTGAGCGACCCCATGCACGTCGCGCTGCCGCTGCTCCCGGTCATGGTGCTCGTGTGCGGGATGGTGATGTTCCAGCCCGACCTGGGGACCACGGTGATCCTGGCGGGCTCGTCGTTCCTGGTGCTGTTCGTGGCCGGTGTGCGCCTCCGATACCTGATGGCCACGGGGATCGTGGGAACCGCCGTCGGGGTGGCGCTGATCATGGGCGAGGGGTACCGGCGAGCCCGGTTCCTCTCGTTCCTCCACCCGGAGACCGATCCCCAGAACGCCGGGTACCAGCTGTTCCAGTCGCTGATCGCGCTGGGCTCCGGCGGATGGTTCGGCGTGGGGCTCGGCGCCAGCAGGCAGAAGTGGATGTACGTGCCGAACGCGCACACCGACTTCATCTTCTCGATCCTCGGCGAGGAGGTGGGCTTGGTCGGCGAGATCGTGGTGCTGTTCGCGTTCGGGATGCTGATCTACGCGGGGATCCGGGTGGCCGCGGGGGCGCCCGACGTCTTCGGCAGGCTGCTCGCCTCCGGCATCGTGTCGTGGTTCGGGCTCCAGATCGTGGTGAACATGGGCGCCGTCACCGGGCTCCTGCCGATCACCGGCGTGCCCTTGCCGATGCTGTCGTACGGTGGTTCGTCGCTGGTGGTATCGCTTGCGGCCGTGGGCATCCTGGTCAACGTGGGGCGTGCGCCGATGCACAGGGCCAAGCGGAAGGTGAAGGGGCGGACGGCGAGGCGGGCGGCGTGAAGGTGCTGATCGCGGGGGGCGGAACCGCAGGGCACGTGTTCCCGGCACTCGCCGTGGCCCGCCGGCTTGCCGAAGGGGGGGCCGAGGTCCGCTTCGCCGGCACGGAGCGGGGGCAGGAGGCCCGCCTCGTGCCTGCCGCGGGCTTCCCGTTCACGCCGGTCGAGGCCCGCCCGTTCGTCCGCAAGGTCTCCCTTCGCGCGGCGGCCGCTCCGTGGGCTGCGCTGCGTTCCGTGGGGCAGTGCCGGCCCATGGTGGACTGGGCGGACGTGGTGCTTGGGATGGGCGGGTACGTGAGCGTGCCGGCATCGCTCGCCGCGATCCGGTCGCGACGGCGTCTGGTGCTCCACGAGCAGAACGCCGTGCCGGGTCTGGCCAACCGGACGCTGGCCCGGGCGGCGAAGACCGTTGCCCTCTCCTTCGGCGAAGCGGCGAAGCTGCTGCCGAAACGAGCTCGAACCGTCGTGACCGGGAACCCCGTACGCGACGAGATCGTTGCGGTGCAGGCCGATCGGGAAGCTCTGGCCAAGGAGGCTCGGGCCGAGCTCGAGCTGGAAGAAGGCCGGACGACGGTCGTGGTGTTCGGGGGGAGCCAGGGAGCGCTGCACGTGAACCGGGCCGCGGCGGACGCCTTCGGCATCCTCCGAGGCCGGGGTGACCTCCAGGTGGTGGTGCTGACCGGGCCCGCCCACATCGACCACGTCCGCCGGCGCATGCCCGCGGACGGCGATCTCCTGATCCGGGCCCTGCCGTTCCTCGACCGGATGGAGCTTGCGTACGCGGTGGCGGATCTGGTCGTGGCCCGAGCCGGTGCCACCACCGTGGCCGAGGTGACGGTGTGCGGCCTTCCCTCGCTCCTCGTTCCGTACCCGTACGCGACGTCGAGGCATCAGGAGGCGAACGCACGGGTCCTCCAGCGAGCAGGGGCGGCGATCATGCTGATGGACGACGCCCTGAGCGGGCCGGTTCTCGCAGCGCGCATCGGCGAGCTGGCGAGCGATCTTGGCCGGCTGCACGCGATGGCGGAACGGGCGGCGGCGTGGGGGCGGCCGGATGCCGCCCGGGCCCTGGCCACGGTGGTCGAGGATGCGGGGGAGCCATGACCGACGCCTACGTGCCGCCGAAGGGAAGCATCCCCACCCTGGAGGTGCCGGACCTTTCGGGCGTCCGGACGGCGCACCTGATCGGGATCGGCGGGTACGGCATGCGCTCCCTGGCCCGCATGCTGATCGCGCGGGGGGTTCGGGTGACGGGTTCGGACCTCAAGGATCAGGGGCTGGACGAGCTCCGCGCCCTGGGGGCCACGGTCTTCGTCGCTCACCGGGCGGAGCAGGTCGGGGACCCTGACATGGTGGTGGTCTCCTCCGCGGTGCAGGAGCGGAACCTGGAGCTCCGCGAGGCCCGTCACCGGAGCCTGGCCGTGCTGGCCAGGGCCCAGGTCCTGGCGGCGCTGACGACGGGACGCCGGACCCTGGCCGTCGCCGGAACACACGGGAAGACCACGACGACCTCGATGCTCTCGGTGATCCTCGAACGGGCCGGCCTGGACCCGAGCTTCGTGGTGGGCGGAGACCTGAACGAGATCGGGTCCGGCGCGAAGCACGGCGAAGGCGAGCTGTTCGTCGTCGAGGTTGACGAGAGCGACGGCTCGTTCCTGCTGTTCCACCCGGAGGTCGCGGTGGTCACCAACGTCGAGGCCGACCACCACGCCTTCTACTCGAGGGGGCGGCCGGAGATCGAGGCGGCGTTCGCCCGATTCATGGCCCAGGCGGAGCACCTCGTGGTATGCGGAGACGACCCCGGGACGCGGGCCGCCCTGGAGTGGTCGGGTCGGGGTGGCGAGGCCGTCACCTACGGCCTGGGCCAGGAGAACCGGGCGCGGCTCGCCGTGGCCGCGGCGGATGGGTCGGGCGCGGCGGGGAGCGTCGTGCTGGAGGACGGCGGCGAGGCGGTCGAGCTGCAGCTGGGGGTGATGGGCGTCCACAGCCTGCTCGACGCCACAGCCGCACTGCTCGCTGCGCGCGAGGTGGGCGTCGCGGCCGAGCTGTCGGCCGAGGCGCTCACCACGTTCACCGGCGTGAAGCGCCGGCTGGAGTTCCGGGGCTCGGCTCGCGGCGCGGCCTTCTACGACGACTACGCGCACCATCCCACCGAGGTCGTGACGACGCTCGCGGCGGCGCCGCGAGCGGACCGGTCGCGCGTCGTGGTGGTGTTCCAGCCCCACCGATACACGCGCACCCGCGCGCTCTCCCGAGAGCTCGGGGAGAGCCTGTCCGGCGTTGACGTGGCCGTGGTGACCGATGTGTACCACGCGGACGAGGACCCCATACCGGGCGTGACCGGGAAGCTCGTGGTGAATGCGCTCACGGCCTCGGCGCCCGGCCAGCGCGTCGTGTACCTGCCCCATCGAAAGGACATCGTGCGGTTCCTGGTGGGCGAGGTCCGCCCGGGCGACCTAGTGCTGATGATGGGGGCCGGCGACATCCCGATGATCACGGACGAGGTGCTGGAGACCCTGGGGGAGGCCTCGTGACGGAGGCCCTCCGTCGCGCTGAGGCCATCCTCCGGGCCGCGACCGGCGATCGGGTCCGGACCGGGTTCTCCCTGGGTCCCCTCACCTCGTTTCGGATCGGTGGGCCGGCCGCGCTGTACGTCGAGCCGGAGTCGGAGCGAGACCTGATGGCCGCAGCGGAGGCGGTCCGAGAGACGGGGCTCCCCTTCGTGGTGATCGGCAAGGGATCGAACGTGTTGGTGTCCGACCATGGGTTCCCGGGCCTGGTCCTCCGGCTGGGGAAGGGCTACCGGTGGGCCGCCCGGAGCGGCGATCGAATCACCGCCGGCGCAGCGATGCCGCTGCCGGCCCTGTCCGGCGTCGCGCTCTCCCATGAACTGTCGG
Organism: Actinomycetota bacterium; assembly: GCA_036397275.1. GTDB lineage: Bacteria > Actinomycetota > UBA4738 > UBA4738 > HRBIN12 > AC-69. The sequence continues at coordinate 3,674 of DASWJF010000169.1, read as the reverse complement.
GACTGGAGTTCGGGGTGGCCATCCCGGCGTCCGTGGGCGGTGCGGTCCGGATGAATGCCGGGGCCCACGGTCGCGAGCTGTCGGTCGTGGTGGAGTCGGTGGAGGTGTTCGAGCTCCTGGCCGGTGCGGCCCGCGCGGTGCCGGCTGACGAAGCCGGGTTCGGGTACCGAGACACGGGGTTCCCTCGAGACGGTGTGGTGGTGAGCGCATCGCTTGGGCTGGCTCCCGGGGATCCCGGGGCGATCCGGCGGCTGATGGACGAGGCCCGCGAGTGGCGGCGACGCACGCAGCCCCTCGCCGAGCCCAACTGCGGGAGCGTGTTCAAGAACCCCCCGGGCGACCACGCCGCGCGGTTGATCGATGAAGCGGGCGGCAAGGGACTCTCGTTCGGCGGGGCGACGGTCTCCACGAAGCACGCGAACTTCATCGTGTCCTCGGAAGGGGCACGAGCCGCCGACGTCGTTGAGCTCGTCAGGAAGGTGCAGGATCTGGTGGCGGCCCGGTCCGGTATCCATCTCGAGCCGGAGGTGCAGCTCATTGGCGACTTCGACCTCGCACCTCGCTGAGCTCGCCGGGACGGCCCGGGGACGGAGGCTGCTCGCTGCGGTAGTGGCCACGGCGGTCGTCCTTGCGACGCTCCTGTTCGTCGCGTCGAGGTCGTCGATGCTCCGGGTGCGACATGTGGAGGTGACGGGCGCCTCGCAGCTCGCACCCGGGGACGTGGTGCGGCTGTCCGGGATCTCGGACACGACGAACGTCCTGTGGTTCGATCCGTCCGCGATCGAGCGCCGGCTGGAGGCGAACCCGTGGATCGCCCGGGCCATCGTGTCGCGAGCGCTGCCGTGGACCATCCGGATCGCGGTGGTGGAGCGTCGTCCGGTGGCTGTCCTGCGGGAAGGCGAGGGGCCCGTGTTGGTCGCGGGTGACGGGACCGTCCTGGGGGCGGCGGAGGCCGACGACCGCCTGCCCGCGATCGCGCTGTCGCCCGGCTCGAGCTCGAAGGGCGCGGACGCCGCGTACGGCGGAGCGGCCCGGGCCGTCGCGGTGTTGGACGCGACGGTCCGGCCTCGGATCCTGCGCACGGTGGTGACCGCCGACGGGACGCTTCGCATGAGGCTCGCGGGGGGCGCCCGGATCTCCTACGGGGCCCCCACCCGGCTGGAGGCCAAGGCCGAGGCCATCCGGCGGATCCTTCGGTGGGCCAGGGCGGAGGGAGCCTCCCTGGCTACCGTGAACGTGTCCTCGCCCGACGCGCCGGCGGCCACCCTGGCTTGATCGAGCGGTCCCCAAGGGCACAAGGCGAGATCCCTGCTCTTGTCAGCGTTAGCAGCAACGACCTGGGGATGTCCCTTGACGGACCTGGGGTTTGCTAGTAGCGTGGCCCACTCAACATGAAGTAGATATAACAATAAGGTTCAAGTTGAGGTTCACTTTCCGGGACCGTTGCGGGAAAGGTACGGGACGAGACAGGGAGCGGCGTTTCCCCAGGTAGACCGGGGGCGGAAGCACCCGGGGGAGCGGAGGGCACTGAGATGGAGTCTCCTCAGAACTACCTCGCCGTGATCAAGGTGGTGGGCATCGGCGGCGGGGGCGTGAACGCGGTCAACCGGATGGTCGAGGCGGGGCTGCGAGGCGTGGAGTTCGTGGCCATCAACACCGACGCGCAGACCCTGTTGATGTCCGACGCCGAGGTGAAGCTGGACATCGGAAGGGAGACCACCAGAGGTCTCGGTGCCGGATCCGACCCCGAGGTCGGCCGGAGGGCCGTGGACGAGCACCGCGAAGAGATCGAGGAGCTCCTGAAGGGCTCCGACATGGTCTTCATCACCGCCGGCGAAGGCGGCGGGACGGGGACCGGCGGTGCTCCCCTGGTGGCCGAGCTGGCTCGAAACGCCGGGGCCCTCACCATCGGCGTCGTCACCCGGCCGTTCGGGTTCGAGGGCCGCAAGCGGGCAACCCAGGCGGACGTCGGGATCTCGGACCTGAAGAAGGCCGTCGACACCCTGATCGTGGTCCCCAACGACCGGCTGCTCCAGGTGTCCGAGCCCCAGACGCCGATCGTCGACGCGTTCCGCATGGCGGACCAGGTCCTGTATCAGGGCGTGGAGGGCATCACCTCGCTCATCACGACGCCCGGGCTCATCAACCTCGACTTCGCCGACGTGAAGGCCGTGATGATCGGGGCCGGCTCCGCCCTGATGGGGATCGGCACCGGCTCGGGCGAGGATCGGGCGGAGGAGGCCGCGAAGGCTGCCGTCTCCTCGCCGCTATTGGAGTCGTCCATCGAGGGCGCGCGGGGCGTGCTGCTCTCGATCGCCGGCCCCACCGACCTCACGCTGCACGAGGTGAACCGGGCGGCGGACGCCATCACCCGGGTGGCGCATCCCGACGCCAACATCATCTTCGGCGCGGTGGTCGACGACGCCCTTGGGGACGAGGTCCGGGTCACGGTGATCGCGGCAGGCTTCGACAAGCTTGTGGAGCGGGGGGGGCGTGCCGAGGGCCGGTTGTCGGGGATCTTCGACGAGCCCGCGCCGTTTCCCGCCATCCTGGAGGAGGAGGAGCCCGCTCCCGTTCCCTCGATCCTGATCGACGAGGAGGACGAGATCTTCAAGCCGGTGCCGGAGCACGTGGCATTCGATGCCGAGGAGGACCTGGACATCCCGGACTTCCTGAAGAGCTGACGGGATCAGCTCCGCCCTCCGGCCCATGGTCGTGGGGCGGGGAGGTTAGGAGTCGAGAGGCGCCCTTCCCCCGCCTCTGGACGAACCCCCCGCCCCCTCTCCACCCGGCCTCGCCCACGCGACCGCCAAGCCCAGACGGGTAAGCTGGCCTGTGAGGCCGGTTAACGAGGATCAACTGTTGTCAACTTCTGTTCACTGATGGTGCTAGACTCCCGCGAGGCCGTGATGGCGAACCTGGCCCAGGTCCGGGACGGCATCGCTCGGGCCTGCGGCAAGAGTGGCCGCGATCCGGCGACGGTGCGCCTGGTCGCCGCGACGAAGACGGTGCCCGCGGAGGCCATCCGGTGGGTCCGCCGGGGCGGGGTCGAAGACTTCGGGGAGAACTACGTGCAGGAGCTGAGGACGAAGCGCGACGAGGTGCCCGACGCCAGGTGGCACTTCATCGGGACCTTGCAGAGCCACACCGCCCGCCACGTGGCCGAGCTGGCCGACGTGGTCCAGACCCTCACGCCGGGCAAGGCGGTGGCCCGCCTGGCTCGGCGGGCGGCGGAGCGAGGCCGGCGCATCCCGGCGCTGATCGAGGTGGACTTCACCGGTTCGCGAACCGGCGTGGCCCCGGAGGTGTGCAAGGACTTCGGGGACGAGCTGGCCGAGCTGGACGGGTTGGAGCTCGCGGGCCTCATGACGCTGCCCCCCATGCCGGAGAGGCCGGAGGACACCCGGCCCTATTTCCGAAAGCTCCGCGAGCTCCTGGCGGAGATGGCCATCCGGCACCCCGGCGCGGTCGAACTTTCCATGGGAATGTCGATGGACTACGAGGTCGCGGTAGAGGAAGGCGCTACCATGGTTCGGATCGGGACGGCCCTGTTCGGAGAGCGGCCTCCGATGCATACGTAGGGAGGAGCCATGCCAGGCGTGTGGAAGAAGACGCTCACGTACCTCGGGCTGGTCGAGGAGGACGAGTTCGAGGAGCTGGACGAGGTTGCGGCC
>DASWJF010000168.1:0-9928 GCA_036397275.1 Actinomycetota bacterium | reverse complement strand
CTTCGACTCCATCCGGTTCGACCAGAACCAGCACGAGGGCTACTACTTCATCGACGCCGTCGAGGGCGCGTGGAACTCGGGTGCCGAGGAAGGCGGCAAGAACCTCGGCTACAAGCCGCGGTACAAGGAGGGGTACTTCCCCGTGCCGCCCATGGACCACTACCAGGACCTGCGGAGCGAGATGGTCCTGAACCTCCAGAAGGTCGGCGTCCATGTCGAGGTGCACCACCACGAGGTCGGGACGGCGGGGCAGGCCGAGATCGACATGCGGTACGACACGCTGCTCCACATGGCCGACAAAGTCATGAAGTACAAGTACGTGGTGAAGAACACGGCGCACGCCGCCGGCAAGACCGTCACGTTCATGCCGAAGCCGCTGTTCATGGACAACGGCTCGGGCATGCACACGCACCAGAGCCTGTGGAAGACCGACGAGAACTTGTTCTGGGACGAGGTCGGCTACGCCGGGATCAGCGACATGGCTCGGTGGTACATCGGTGGGCTCCTGGCCCACGCGCCGGCGCTGCTGGCGTTCTGCGCGCCCACCACGAACTCGTACCGGAGGCTGGTACCCGGGTACGAGGCGCCCATCAACCTGGTGTACTCGCAGCGGAACCGGTCGGCCTGCGTGCGGATCCCCGTGTACTACAAGACTCCGGAGGCCAAGCGCCTGGAGTTCCGGACGCCGGACCCCTCGTGCAACCCGTACCTGTCCTTCGCGGCGCAGCTCCAGGCGGGGCTCGACGGGGTCAAGAACAAGATCGAGCCACCCGAGCCCATCGACAAGGACCTGTACGACCTGCCGCCGGAGGACAAGGCCATGGTGAAGCAGGTGCCCGGCTCGCTCGAGGAGGTGCTCGACGCGCTGGAGGCCGACCACCAATGGTTGCTGGAGGGCGGCGTGTTCACCCAGGACGTGATCGACACCTGGATCGAGTACAAGCGGGAGCACGAGCTGGACGCCGTGCGCCTGCGCCCGCACCCGTACGAATTTCACCTTTACTTCGATATCTGAGGTTCGTGACCCAGGTCACACCCGGAGGGACGAGGAGCCGGCCGTTTTCGGCCGGCTCCTCGTGTTTCGCAAGCACCAGACGTCCGGCCCGTATGATGGCGGCGGTTCCGCGGAGAGGGAGAGGGGGACGGCGCGGTGTCGGACGAGACTCACGACGTGATCCGGCTCGTCGAACGGTACAGCGCGCCCAACTACGCCCCGCTCCCGGTCGCCGTCGCGACCGCCGAAGGCGCGTGGGTCACCGACGTCGAGGGCCGCCGGTACGTGGACATGCTCTCCTCCTATTCCGCCCTGAACTTCGGGCACCGGCACCCCGAGCTGGTCAAGGCGGCGAAGGGCCAACTGGACCGGCTCACCCTCACCAGCCGCGCGTTCCACAACGACCAGGTCGGGCCGTTCCTCCGGGACCTCGCCGAGCTGTGCGGCAAAGACCTGGTCCTGCCGATGAACTCCGGGGCCGAGGGGGTCGAGACCGCGATCAAGACGGCCCGCAAGTGGGGCTACGACGTGAAGGGCGTCGCCCCCGACCGGGCAAAGATCATCACCTGCGCCGGGAACTTCCACGGCCGGACCACCACGATCGTCAGCTTCTCGACGGACCCCAAGGCTCGGGAGGGCTTCGGCCCCCTGACCCCCGGCTTCGTCACGGTTCCCTTCGGCGACGCCGACGCGCTCGCCGCAGCGTTCGACCAGGACGTCGTGGCGTTCCTGGTCGAGCCGATCCAGGGCGAGGCCGGCGTGATCGTCCCGCCCGACGGGTACCTGCGCGCGGCCCGCGAGCTGTGCACGAAGAACGGCGCGCTGCTCGTCGCCGACGAGATCCAGTCGGGCCTGGGCCGCGCCGGCTACACGTTCGCCTGCGAGCACGAGGGGGTGGAGCCCGACGTCTACATCCTGGGCAAGGCCCTCGGTGGCGGCATCACGCCGCTGTCGGCGGTCGTGGCCACCACCGACGTCCTGGGCGTGCTCACGCCCGGCACGCACGGCTCGACGTTCGGCGGCAACCCGCTCGCGTGCGCGATCGGCCGCGAGGTCGTCCGCATCCTTCAGACCGGCGAGCTCCAGGAACGCTCGCGGAAGCTCGGCGAGCACATGCTCACGACGATCCGCGAGGCGAACCTGCCGGCGGTGAAAGAGGTTCGGGGGCGCGGGCTGTGGGCCGGAGTCGAGCTCGTACCCGACGCGGTCCCGGCTCGTTCGCACTGCGAGCGCCTGCTGGAGCGCGGCGTGCTGGCCAAGGACACGCATGAGACCACGATCCGCCTGGCCCCGCCGCTGGTGATCTCGGAGGAGGACCTGGACTGGGCCCTCGAGCGGATCCTCGGAGTCCTGGAGGAAGCCGCTCGCTGACCGGCGCGGCGCACAGGGCTCAATCCCGTTCCTCGAACCCCTCGGAGAACACCCGCTCCATGGCCCGGCGGGCCCGGCGTGTGATCCGGCGGTAGTCGTCCAGGAAGCTCTGTCGGGGGTACTCCTCGTATCCCAAGCGCCGGGCCAAGGCCGTCTGGTCCTCCGCCGAGGCCGGGACCGCCTCCGCGTGAACCCGCCGGTCCACCTCAAGCGCGTTCTTCACGTCCGACAGGAACACGAAGGCCTCCCCGAGCGCGAGCGCGACGCTGTCCTCGATCAATCGGGCCTCGGCCAGCCGCTCGATGGCGTCCAGCGTCCGGCCCGTCCTGACCTCGGGGTGCCGGCCGCCGTGGCGCATGAGCGACAGCTCCACGGCGAACTGGACATCCGCCAGCGACCCGTAGCCGAGCTTGAAGTGGAACCGCGTCGCGTCGGCCGGCCGCACCCGCTCCCGTTCCATCCGCTCGCGCATCCGAAGGATCTCGGCCGCCCGGTCCACCGACAGGTAGTCCGGGTAGGCGAAGTCCTCCGCGAGCGAACGGAACCGCCGTCCGTGCGCCTCGTCCCCGGCCACGAACCGGGCTCGGAGCAGCGCCTGGAACTCCCACGTCTCCGCGTACCGCTCCAGGTACTCGAGGTACGCGGCGAACGATCGGGCCAGCGGCCCGGACCGCCCCTCCGGGCGGAGGTCGGCGTCCGGCTCCCAGCCCGCGTCCCGGATCCCGGCGAGCACCCGCTCGGCGGTCTCGCCGGCCCGGCGGAGCTCCTCGGGCCCCTCCCCTTCGTACACGAACACCACGTCGAGGTCGGAGGCAAAGTTCAGCTCCTCCGCCCCGAGCTTCCCCAGGCCGATCACCGCGAACGGGAGGTCGGGCCCGGCTGCCGCCACCGACTCCCGCACGACCCGGTCGGCCACGGCCGCGATCTCCCGACCGGTCTCCCGGGGCTCTTGCTCGCGGCCGGCGTACCGGCCGACGACGGCCACGAGCGCGGCCGCCGCGTCGGCCGGCCCGGCTCCGTCGGCCAGTGCCAGGACTCGCTGAGGCGCGGCGGCCAGCAGGTCGGTGGCGAACGAGCTGGCCGAGACGGCGTGGGCGAGCCGCCGCGCGGCGCTCGGGTCGCTCGCCAACGCGTCGGCCAGTCCTCGCTCATGCCCGATGGCACCGGCCACGCGCTCCAATCGGACCAGCGCCGCGTCGGGGTTCGCAGCGAGCGCCAGGGCCGGTGCCATCACCGGGAACACGTGCGCCAGCACCTTGCCGAGTCGCGTCGACGGGTCGACCAGTCGATCCAGCACCTCGTAGGCGGCGGAGGGCCGGCGGAACCCCAGGCCGGCCAGGAGCTCCTGGGTGGCGTCGCGATCCACGCCGGGTCTCGGCGCCGCCGGCCCGGCGAAGGCCTCGAGCAGGGGCCGGTAGAACAGCCGCTCGTGCAGCCCCCGGACGAGGACGGTCCGGCGCTCGTACTCGGCCCGCAGGGCCTCGGGCCCGTCCAGGCCGAGGGAGCGGGCCAGCCGGGTGAGCGATGGCCGGTCCGGGGGGAGCTCGTGGGTTTGGAGGTCCCGGACCATCTGGAGCCGGTGCTCCAGGGTCCGAAGGAACCGGTACGCATCGGCCAGCGCCTCGGCGTCGTCCTCGGCCACGTACCCCTCCTCGGCCAGAACGGCGAGCGCGCGGAGCGTGTTGGGCTCGCGGAGACGCTCGTTTCGGCGGCCGTGGACGATCTGGAGGAGCTGCACGGCGAACTCGACGTCCCGGATCCCGCCCCATCCCCGCTTGACCTCGGTGGCGGCCGTCCCTCGGGCCCGGACGTACTCCTCCAGGCGAACCTTCACCCGGCGGACCTCGTCGATGGCCTGGGGCGGGAGCTCTTTCGGGTAGACGAGGGGCGTCACCATCTCCACGAACGCACCGCCCAGCTCGAGCTCGCCGGCCACCGGCCGGGCCTTGATCAGCGCCTGCCGCTCCCACGTTGCCGCCTGGAACTCGTAGTACTCGCGCATGGCGTCGAGCGACCGGGACAGCGCGGCCCCCCGCCCGCCGGGCCGGAGGGTGGGGTCGACCCGGAGGGCGATTCCTTCGGCGGTGGGCTCGGAGAGCAGCCGGATGATCTCTGCCGCCTGCCGTTCGGCCCGGTCCTGTCGCTCGCCTCCGCTGCCCTCGTGGACGAACACCACGTCGACGTCGGACGCGTAGTTCAGCTCCTCGCCGCCCAGCTTGCCCAGGCCGATCACGGCCATGCCGGACGGCGCCACAGCCCGGCAGGCCACCGCCAGGCATGCCGCGGCGATCGCGCTGATCTCCGCGACGACCTCGTCGAGCGACGCGCCGCCGAGGTCTCGGCAGGCGACGCGGAGCATGGCCCGTCGGCGGAACTGCCGGAGGCCGTCGGATGGCCCGAGGCGCTCGACGTCGGTAGCCAGCTCCGCATCGAGCTCCCCGCGGCCCCGGACCCCCACGTCGGCCAGCGCCTCGGTCTCCTCGGGGTGAGCCATCAGGAAGTCGGCCGCGGCGGTCGAGAACCCGAGCAGCCGCGCGGCGACGGGAAGGACGTCCTCCCGCGCGAGCACCTCGCGAGCCCGGGGGTCCTCGCCGACACGAGAGATGGCCACCCGGGCCAGCTCGGGGTCCGGCGCTTCGGCCAGCGTCCGCCCCATAACCTCGGGCGTCAGCACGCAGCCTCCCGATGCGTCACCGCGGCTGGCGCCACCGGCCCTCCGCCCACGACAGCAGCGCGAACACCGGGGTCGCCACCGCCAGCAGGAACAGCCCGCTCCACGCGGCGCTCCAAAGCTCCCCATCGCCGCCGACGATCACGACGCCGAACACCAGGACGACGACGAGCATCACGACGTAGCCCCCGGCCTCCAGGACGGCGACGTACCTGAAGAACAGGGCGAGGGTTCGCGCCGTGAGCAGCTCGGACCGGGGCGGCCGGGCGACCGGGTGCCGCGCGGCGTAGAGCGCCAAGACGACGAACAGCGCGTAGGCGGAAAGGACCGGGGCGACCACCGTCCGAAGGATCACAACCGACCCCGCAGGAAGAACTCCCAACCCCGGATGAACAGGTGCCATCCCAGCCACAGCCACAGGCCGAACAGCACCCAGCGCCCGACGACCGGACGCATGAACGCCCGGAACATGTCGGAGAGCGTGGGCCACGGGGGCCCCCACGCGAGCCCGAAGCCCTGCCACAGGAACAGGACGCCGAAGATCACGATCCAGCCGGCCACCGCGACGGCGCGCATCCGGGACTCCCTCTCCTCGCTCACGGGGGCAGCGTACCCCCGGCCGGGCGCGCGACGGCCAGAGTTAACGCCGTCGTAACAGGCTCGGGCGCCCGGCCGTGTAGCCTCGAACCATGGCGCTCACGGCCGAAGCCGAGTACGTGCTGCGCACCGTGGAGGAGCGCGGCATCCGGTTCGTCCGACTCTGGTTCACCGACGTCCTGGGGTTCCTGAAGGCCTTTACCATCACGTCGCAGGAGCTCGAAGGCGCGCTGGCCGAGGGGATGGGGTTCGACGGCTCGTCGATCGACGGGTTTTCCCGGATCGAGGAGTCCGACATGGTCGCGGTCCCGGACCCCTCGACGTTCCAGTTGATCCCGTGGAAGACCGAGGCCCAGGTGGCCCGGATGTTCTGCGACGTGCTGGACCCCGACGGCACGCCCTTCGAAGGCGACCCCCGCTACGTGCTCAAGCGGCAGCTGAAGCGAGCCGCGGACCTCGGGTTCACGTTCTACGTGGGCCCGGAGCTCGAGTACTTCTATTTCAAAGCGCTCGAGGATCCGAAGTTCCTCGACCAGAGCGGCTACTTCGACGAGACGCCGCTCGACGTGGCCACCGACTGGCGCAAGCGAACCGTGACGTACCTCGAGTCGATGGGCATCCCCGTGGAGTACGTCCACCACGAGGTCGCGCCGTCGCAGCACGAGATCGACCTGCGGTACACCGACGCGCTCACGATGGCGGACAACGTCATGACGTACCGGCTGACGGTGAAGGAGGTGGCGCAGGAGTTCGGCATCTACGCCACGTTCATGCCGAAGCCGGTGCAGGGCGTGAACGGGAGCGGGATGCACACGCACCAATCCCTGTTCGAGGGCGACCGCAACGCGTTCTTCGACCCGAACGACGAGTACCACCTGTCGAATGTGGCCAGGCACTACATCGCCGGCATCCTGGAGCACGCGCCGGAGATCACCCTCGCCACGAACCAGTGGGTGAACTCCTACAAGCGGCTCGTGCCGGGCTACGAGGCGCCCGTGTACGTGTGCTGGGCCCGGCGGAACCGGTCGGCCCTGGTGCGTGTGCCGATGTACCAGCCCGGCAAGGAGGAGTCGACCCGGATCGAGTACCGCTCGCCCGACCCCGCGTGCAACCCGTACCTCGCGTTCGCCGCGATGCTCGCGGCCGGCCTGGCGGGGGTGGAGGGCGAGTACGAGCTTCCCCCCGAGGCCTCCAACAACATCTACGAGATGACCGAGGACGAGCGGAAGGCCGCCGGCATCCGCTCCCTGCCGGAGGACCTGTACGAGGCCATCCAGCTCGCGTCCGAGTCGAAGGTGCTGCGAGAGGCCCTGGGAGAGCACGTCCTGGAGTTCCTGCTCCGCAATAAGCGCCAGGAGTGGGACTCCTACAAGGCGTACGTGACGCCGTACGAGCTGGAGCGGTATCTGCCGATCCTCTAGGGCCAGGGCCGGGCCGGCCAGACGTTCGAGGAGCTGGCCGAACGGCGCGCCCCCGCCCTATAGTGGTCCGAACCAGGGGGTGCACCGTGGCCGACGAGCACGAGCTCACGCGAGCCTTCGAGGAGGCGGCCCGCCGGCGCGCCGACCTCCACCACGCCCTGGTCGACGTGGAGCGGGCCATCTCCAGCCCGGCGGCGGGGCGCCTGGAGACGTGGACCGGGGACGTGGTCAAGCGCCTCACGATCCTCCGGGACGCGATCGACGAGCACATCGAGGTCACGGAGCGGCAGGATGGGCTGTACGACGAGATCCTGCACCGCGCGCCTCGCCTGGCGAGCCACGTCGAGCGGCTGCGCGGGGAGCACCCTTCGCTCCGCGACGGGGCCACCGGCCTCATCGAGCGCTTCCATGCCGCACCGGTCGGGGACGGCTGGTCCCTGGACGAGGCCCGTGACGACGTCCAGCGCCTCCTGGGCAAGATCGTGAAGCACCGCCAGGCCGGGGCCGACCTGGTCTGGGAGGCCTACAACCTGGACATCGGCGGCATCGAGTAGGCCTCGAGCAGGCAGCCGATAGCCGCCGCCCTCCCCGCCTCCCGAATCCGCGGCTAGGCTTTCGGCGTGGTCCGCATCGCGCTCGGCCAGATCAACACCATCGTGGGTGACATCGACGGAAACGTCGAGAAGATGGCGTCGTGGGCGGCTCGGGCCAGCGAGGCCGGCGCCGACCTCGTCTGCTTCCCCGAGCTCGCCATCACCGGCTACCCCCCCGAGGACCTCGTCCTTCGCTCCGCGTTCGTCGACGACAACCTGGAGGCCCTGGAGGACCTGGCCCGCCGGACGGCGGACGGCTGCGCCGTGCTGACCGGGTTCGTTGACCGGAGTGACGCGGGACTGCACAACGCCGCCGGGCTGCTCAGGGGCGGGAGCGTGATCGCCAGGTACCACAAGGTGAAGCTCCCGAACTACGGCGTGTTCGACGAGAAGCGGTACTTCGTCCCGGGCGAGGCCGCGTGCACCGTTCGGCTCGCGGCCTCGGCCCTCGGCGTCTCGGTGTGCGAGGACGCCTGGACGCCGGGACCGCCGTTCGACGAGTACGCGCGGGAGCGGGTCCCCGCGATCCTGAACATCAACGGCTCCCCGTATCACCGGCACAAGATCGCCGAGCGCCTGGACACCTGCCGAGACCGGGCCCGGGAGACGGGCGCGTGGATCGTGTACGTGAACATGGTCGGGGGACAGGACGAGCTGGTGTTCGACGGCGGCAGCATGGTGGTCTCCCCCCAGGGCGAACTCGTCCACCACGCCTCCATGTTCCAGGAGGACCTGCTCGTCGTGGACCTACAGGAGGCCGGAGACGGCTGGCGGGCGATGGCACAGGGAGAGGAACGCCCGCCGTGGCCGGAGGGCCCGGAGGAGGTCTACCGGGCGCTCGTCCTCGGGATCGGGGACTACGTGCGCAAGAACGGCTTCCGAGAGGTGGTGCTGGGCCTGTCCGGCGGCATCGACTCGGCGCTCACGGCGACCCTCGCCGCGGACGCCCTTGGGCCGCAGGCCGTGCGGGCCCTGACGATGCCCTCCCCCTACTCTTCGGCCGAGAGCGTGGAGGACGCGGTCGAGATCGCCGAGCGGCTCGACATCCGCCTCGACGAGGTCCGCATCGACGACGTGTACAAGACCTACTTGGCGGCGCTGGAGGACACCTTCCGTGGTACGGACGAAGGCGTGGCCGAGGAGAACCTCCAGGCCCGGATTCGGGGCAACCTCCTGATGGCCATCTCGAACAAGCTCGGCGGCCTCGTGCTGGCGACCGGCAACAAGAGCGAGTACGCGGTGGGCTACTCGACCCTGTACGGCGACATGGCCGGGGGGTTCGCGCCGATCAAGGACGTGCCGAAGACGCTCGTCTACGAGCTGGTCCGGTGGCGGAGCGGGCAGGAGGGCCCCGCGCCGATCCCCAGGCAGGTGATCGACAAGCCACCCTCGGCCGAGCTCCGGCCGAACCAGCGGGACACGGACACGCTGCCGCCGTACGAGGAGCTCGACCCCATCATCGAGGCCTACGTTGAGGAGGATCGCTCACCCGAGGAGATCGTGGCGTCGGGGTTCGACGCGTCCCTGGTGGAGCGGGTCGTGGCCATGATCGACCGGGCCGAGTACAAGCGCCGCCAGGCCCCGCCCGGGGTGAAGATCACGCCGAAGGCGTTCGGGCGCGACCGCCGGCTACCGATCACGAATCGGTACCGACGGTCGTCCCTGTAGCTTCAGGCCAGCGACCAGACGACGGTCACCATCACCTGCGATTCCAGGGTCGGCGGAGAGATCGGCGTCGTGGCGCCGGCTTCCGCAACCGCCACCCGGTCGTAATAGATCGGCGGCGGCGTGAGCGCGCCGGCCTCGTTGATGGTCACGACCGGGCCGAGTGACGCGCCGCTCGCCTCGGCCAGGATCTCCGCCTTGCGACGGGCGTCGGCCACGGCCTCGGCGAGAGCGTCATCCCTGCCCTCGTTCTCGTCCGAGAGCTGGAACGCGATTCCGCCCAGCACGTTCGCCCCCGCCTCGACGGTCCCGTCGATGATGCGTCCGATCCGGGCCATGTCGCGGACGGTCGCGGTGACCTGGTTCTCCGCCGTGTACCCCACGATCGTCAGCCCGCTGCTGTCGTAGTTCGGGTACAGATTGATCCAGGCCGTGGCGATGTCGCCTTGCCTCAACCCCTGGTCCAGAAGCACCCTCATGATCGCCGCCATCCGGTTCGCGTTCTGCTGCATGGCTCCCTCGGCGGTCGTGGCCTGGGTGCGCACCCCGAGCGTGACCACGGCCTCGTCCGGCGCCGACCGGATCGTCGCGGAACCGGTCACGGTGACCGTCCGCT
>DASWJF010000167.1:0-8294 GCA_036397275.1 Actinomycetota bacterium | reverse complement strand
TCGTCATCTCGGTCGCGGTGGTGGGGGAGGTCGCGCCGGGACGCGCGGTCACCCGATCGGGGGCGCGGCCCGGCGACCTCGTGGTGGTCACGGGCTCGCTGGGGGCCGCCGCCGGCGGGTTCTCGCTGTCCCGGGCCCACCCAACCAAGGTGGCCAAGGCCCTTTCCGAGCCGTGGGGGCGGGAGCTCCTCGACGCGCTGGCCCGCCCGGTGGCCAGGGTGGGGGAGGGCCAGACCCTGGCCCAGGCCGGCGCCACGGCCATGATCGACCTCTCCGATGGGCTGGCCAAGGACCTGTCCCGCCTCTGCCGGGAGAGCGGCGTGGGGGCCCGGGTGGAGCTCTCGCGGGTCCCGGTGGCGGAGGCGCTCCGGCAGGGGGCGCCGCTGCTCGGCGTCGAGCCGCTGGAGCTGGCCCTATCCGGCGGCGAGGACTACGAGCTCCTCGCGACCATGGACCTCACCCACGTGGACCGGGCCCGGGCGGAGCTCGACGATCGGTTCGGGGTGACGCTCACGGAGGTCGGCGTCATCATCGAGGAGGGGCTCGTGGCGGTGGACGCCGAAGGCCGGGAGTCGCCGCTCGAGCCGAAGGGGTGGGATCACTTTGCGGGGTGAGTCGGCAAGGCCGAGGGCCCTCACCATCGCCGGCTCGGACTCCGGCGGGGGGGCCGGGATCCAAGCCGACCTGAAGACGTTCGGCGCCCTCGGCGTGTACGGCATGAGCGCCATCACCGCGGTGACCGTGCAGAACACCAAGGGGGTGACCGGCTACGAGGAGCTGTCGCCGCAGACGGTCGGGGAGCAGATCCGCGCCGTCGTCACCGACATCGGCGTCGACGCCGCCAAGACCGGCATGCTGGCCTCGGCCGCCATCGTGGACGCCGTGGCCGAGGCGGTGGCGGAGACCGGCCTGGGGAACCTCGTGGTCGATCCCGTGTTCATGTCGAAGCACGGGCACGCGCTGCTCGCCGAGGACGCGGTCGAGGCGCTTCGCTCCCGCATCCTTCCCCTTGCGACGCTCGTCACGCCCAACCTCCCGGAGGCGAGCGGCCTGGCCGGGTTCCCCGTACACACGGCCGACGACATGGACAGGGCGGGCCAGGTCATCCTGGGGTTCGGCCCGAAGGCCGTCCTGGTGAAGGGGGGACATCTGGCCGGCGATCGCTCGGACGACCTGTTCCTCGACGGGGAGCGCGCCGTGTGGGTGGAAGGCGAGCGGATCGACACGCCGCATACCCACGGGACCGGGTGCGTCCTCTCGGCCGCCATCGCCGCCTACCTGGCTCGGGGCGATGACCTGCTGACCGCGGTGCTCAGGGGCAAGGCGTTCGTGACGGAGGCGATCCGCCACGCGCTTCCCATCGGCCAGGGCATCGGCCCGGTCGATCCCCTGTGGACCCGCCCGGCGTGAGGTATTCGCAAGGATGGGGAACGGCCGGACCGGCCTAGATGGCCCGCTTGACCTTGCCGGCCTTCAGGCAGCTCGTGCAGACGTACAGCCGCTTCGGCGCCCCGTTCACCAGCGCCTTCACGCGCTGGACGTTTGGGTCGAATCGCCGGTTGGTCCGGTGATGCGAGTGGGACACCCGCTTGCCGAAGAACGGCTTCTTCCCGCAGATCTCACAGACGGCTGCCATGGCGCGGACCAGCGTAGCAAACGGCGGAAGCTACTCGGCCGGGTCTACCAGCCGGTCGAGGCGCTCGGCCAGCGTTTCCGCGGTGAGCGGCCCGTTCCACGTCGAGTCGAGCCTCCCCGAGGCGTCGTAGAAGAGCGTGATCGGCTGGCCGAACAGGCCCAGCCGGTCACGGATCTCCCCGGTCGGGTCGTACACGCTCGGGTAGGTCCATCCGAACTCCCGCATGAAGTCCCGGGCCGACGAGCGCGAGTCCAGGATGTCGATCCCCAGGAACTGCACCCGCGTGCCGTAGGTCTTCGAGGCCCGGGCCAGGTCCCCGCCCTCGATCCGGCACGGTCCGCACCACGAGGCCCAGATGTTCACCACCACCGGCGTGCCACGGAGCTGCCCGAGCAGTTCCCGGTACGAGGCGAAGTCGAACTCCGGCAGCGCGATGGCGTCGGTCGGAAGGAGCGGGGCTTCGGCCGCGTTCAGGGCCGGGACCGCGGGCGAGGCGCCGGCCCTGAGTGCCGGCGCCTCGCCGCACGCCGTGCCCGCCACCGCGAGGGCGGCGAGGGCGATGGCGAACCGGCCGAGACGCATCGTCTCCATGGTAGAACCCACTCGTGGTGAACAGTGTCTCGTGAGCCGGGGCGGCCCGCCGTGACGCTCACGCTGTCATCTCCGATCGCCGCCGTGGATCGCCGGCTCGCCATGCGCCGGGCGGGGTTCCGCGACAAGGGCCCCCCGGCGGCCGAGGTCCTGACCGAAGCGTTCGGGATCGGCTCCGTGCGCGACCTGCTGCACCACTATCCCCGGCGGTACATCGACCGATCGCAGGTCGAGCCCATCCGGTCGCTCCGAGTGGGGAAGCCGACCACCGTCATCGCGAAGGTGAAGCGGGTGACGAAGCGCCAGACTCGCCGCCGCCAGAGCATGGTGACCGTGACCCTCTACGACGGTTCCGGATCCGTGGACGTCACCTTCTTCAACCAGCCCTGGGCGGCCACGCTCTACCGGGAGGGCCAGGAGCTCGCCGTTTCCGGCACGGCGGCCATGTACGGGCGCCGCCTCCAGCTGGCGAACTTCGAGGTGGAGATCCTGAAGGGCGCCGACGCCGAGATGGTGCACACGGGGCGCATCACGCCGGTGCACCGGGCCGCCGAGGGCATCACCACCCGGACCGTCCGAGAGCTGGTGTTCCGGGCCCTGGAACAGCTCCCCCCGATCCCCGACCCCCTCCCCGACGACGTGACCCGGGCCGAGTCGCTGCTCCCGTTCGACGGGGCCATCCGCAAGATCCACTTCCCGGAGACCCAGGAGGAGCTGACCGGGGCCCGGGAGCGGCTGAAGTTCGACGAGCTGTTCACGCTGGAGCTCGGGGTGGCGTTCCGGAAGCATCGCGTGGAGGCCGCCGAGAAGGGCGTGGCGCACGCCCCGGAGGGATCGCTCGTGGATCGGCTGCTGGCCACCCTGCCTTTCGAGCCCACCGCCGCCCAGGGCCGGGCGGTCCGAGAGATCGGGGAGGCCATGGCCCGACCGAGACCGATGAACGTGCTCCTCCAGGGCGACGTGGGCTCGGGCAAGACCGTGGTGGCCCTGTACGCAGCGCTGGTGGCCATCCAGTCCGGCCACCAGGCGGCCATCATGGCCCCCACCGAGGTGCTGGCCGGACAGCACTTCCGGTCCATGGCGGCGCTGCTCGGCCCTCTCGGCGCCGTCCCGTACCTGGAGCTGGCGGACGGCCCGGCGAAGGCTCAGGCGTCACTGCTCGACCCGGAGCAGCCGGAAGAGGCGGTCGTCACGTACGCGCTCCTCAGCGCGTCCGTCACGGGCAAGGACCGCACCCGGGTCCTGGAGGCGATCGCTTCCGGCGACGTGGACCTGGTGGTAGGAACCCACGCCCTGGTGCAGGAGGCCGTGGCGTTCCGGGACCTCTCGCTCGCCGTGATCGACGAGCAGCACCGGTTCGGGGTCCACCAGCGGATGGCGCTGAAGCGCAAGGGCACCTCGCCGGACGTGCTGATCATGACGGCCACGCCGATCCCCAGGACGCTCGCGCTCACGTACTACGGCGACCTCGACGTCGTGGTGCTGGACGAGATGCCGAAGGGCCGGCAGCCCGTCCAGACCCGGATCGCGCGGACCGGCGCCGAGCGCGCGGCGGCCTACGCCGTGGTTCGGCGCGAGGTGGAGGCGGGGCGCCAGGCGTTCGTGGTGTGCGCGGCGATCGACGAGGCGAACCGGGCCGAGGTCCGGGCAGCCGAGCAGGAGGCGGCGCGACTCGCCACCGAGGTGTTCCCGGACCTCTCGGTCCACGTGCTCCACGGACGGATGCGGCCGGCCGAGAAGGAGCGGGTCATGGACGAGTTCCGGGCCGGCAAGCATCACCTGCTGATCTCGACGACGGTCGTCGAGGTCGGCGTGGACGTCCCGAACGCGACCGTGATGCTGGTGGAGAACGCCGAGCGGTTCGGCCTCGCGCAGCTGCACCAGCTCCGAGGCCGGATCGGCAGAGGTGAGCACCGCTCCCATTGCTTCCTGTTCGACGAGAGCAAGGAGGAGAACGAGGAGGCCCGGGGCCGTCTGGACGCCATGGCCCGGTCCACGGACGGGTTCGAGCTGGCCGACGAGGACCTCCGGCTCCGGGGCGAGGGCACGCTGTTCGACGTGCGGCAGTCGGGGATGCCGGACCTCGAGCTGGCCCGGCTGGCCGATGACCTCGATGTGGTGAAGCGGGCCCGGGCTCGGGCGTTCGCCTTGATCGAAAGCGACCCCCGGCTGGAGCGGCACCCATCGCTCCTGGCCGAGCTCCGGAGCCGGTTCGAGCGGAGCATCGACTGGCTGTTCCACTCGTAGGCGAGACGGTGGGGCTGCGGGTCCGCAGCCCCACCGTCCCGAGCCGCGGCGTTCAGACCCGGATGGGGTGCGGCGCCTCGACCTTGTGGATCACGTGGAGCTCCTGCCCCTGGGCGGCCAGCCGCCGGATCCGGGTCTCCAGCAGGTACCTCACGCGCATCAGCACCTCGTTCAGGCTGAAGGGCTTGGTCACGAAGTCGTCCACCCCCACGACGAGGGCTCGCCGCTTGACGTCGCCGCTGACGTCGGCGGTGATGATCATCGTGGGAACGTGCGGTCCAGGCGACATGTGGGGCTTCAGCTCTTCCAGGACCTCGAACCCGTCCAGATAGGGCATCATCACGTCGAGCAGCAGCAGGTCGGGTCGGAACGTCTCGAAGAGCGGAAGGGCCTGCCGGGGATCGGTCGTGCTCACCACGTTGGTATAGCCGTCCTGACGGAGCATGCGCTCCAACAGAAGGACGACCGACTCCTCATCGTCCACGATGAGGATCCGAGCCTCCGTCACAGTCGAACCGGCGTTCATCACTCGCCTTCTTGGCTTGTCTGGACCTCCGCCTGCGCGGTCGGTCGTGGGGATCGCACTTTCATCGGTCCACCGGTTCGGCGACCCCATGGAGTTTGAACGAGAGGGAGTGGCCCTGGCGGGGGTCCCCATCGGTCGCCCCGAGGGGCCAGGAAATCGAGATCACGTAGGTTCTTGAGTCCCCGGGCTCCAACGTTGGGCCGCCGAAGGTCAATCCGGAGAGCTTGCCCGTGTAGACGACGGCGCCGGTCTGGTCGCTCACCGAAACCGTCAGAACGTCGTCCAGGAAGGGAGCGCCCGACGCCTGGGGGGTTTCGGACGAGACCGTATAGGTTGCGGCGATCGTGCCATTGTTCCAGATCGCGACGGGGGTGCTGCGCGCCGTCGTGCCCGGCACAAGGTTCGGCACCTCGATGTGGGGGTTCGGCATGACCTTGCCCGTGCCGTCGGCGAAGGCGAGGCGCGCGGGACCGGAGTCGAAGCCGTAGCCCCGGTCGATCTGCGACCTCGCGGCCGCGAGCATGCCGGTGCCGGCCAGGGCGATGCCGGCCCCCATGGCCAGCAATGCCAGGCCCAGGACCGCGGCGCTGGCGCGGTTCCGCCGCTCCGGTGCCATCACCAGTGAGTAGCTGGTGCTCATCCCGCTGCCTCCGTCAAGCGACCCATTGTTCCGCTCACGGCATCAAGGTCGAGTCGTGCGGTCAGGGCACCGTTCGGGAACGGTCAAGATCCCGTCAAGATGACTCGGAGGGCCGACGACGGGGCGCCGCTACAGTCTCATCGGTGCGCGTGATCGGCGGTTCGGCCAAGGGCGTTCGGCTGGCCCCCGTGCCCCGGGGGGTCAGGCCCGTCTCCGACATGGCCCGGGAGGGGCTGTTCTCCAGCATCGCCGCCGGCGTCCCCGGGGCGAGCGTCCTCGATCTGTACGCCGGGACCGGGGCGCTCGGCATCGAGGCCCTGTCGCGGGGGGCGGAGCGGGCCGTGCTGGTGGAGGCGAGCCGCCCCGCCCTTCGGACCATCGGGGTGAACCTGGAGCGCACCGGCCTTGCGGACCGGGCAACCGTGGTGGCCTCCGACGTCACCACGTTTCTCCGAAGAAATAGCAAACCAGGCGCGCCGTTCGACCTCGTCCTGGCCGACCCCCCCTACGAAACGGCCGGGCCGGAGGTGGACCGGGTGCTCGCCGGGCTGGCCTCCGGGTGGCTGGCCGAACCAGGCTGGATCGTGGCCCTGACCCGCAGGATCGGGAGTTCCACGCCTGTCATTCCGGTAGACTGGCTGGTCGCGAGGCGCCTGGAGTACGGCGACACCCTCGTTCTGGTCTACCGGGAGGTCTGAGTTGGGCCTGACCGCGCTGTGTCCGGGGACGTTCGACCCCGTGACGAACGGTCACCTCGACATCATCGAACGAGCAGGACAGCACTTCGACACGGTCGTGGTCGCGGTGCTGGACAACCCTGCCAAGGAACCCATGTTCAGCGTGGAGGAGCGGGTCTCGATGCTGAAGGAGGCAACGGCCGCCCTGCGGAACGTGGAGGTCGCCTCCTTCTCCGGATTGCTCGTGGAATTCGCAAAGGAGAGAGGGTCCCCCGTGATCGTGAAGGGCCTGCGGGCCGTGACCGACTTCGAGTACGAGATCCAGATGGCCCAGATGAACCGGCGGCTGGCCGACGTGGAGACGTTCTTCATGACCACCGCGCCGAACTGGTCCTACCTGTCCTCATCCCTGGTGAAGGAGGTGGCCCGGCACGGTGGCGACGTTTCCGGGCTGGTGCCGGCGGTGGTCGCGGAGCGCCTGGCGGACACGCTTCGGAGGCCCGGATAGTGGACCTCGCCGCCCGCCTCCAACAGCTCGAGGACATGGTCAGGGAAGCCAAGTCCATGCCGCTCTCATCCTCGGCCCTGCTCAACCGGGACGAGATCCTCGAGCTCTTGGCCCAGATGAAGGACGCCCTGCCGGAGGAGGTCAAGCAGGCCCGGTGGGTGGTGAAGGACCGGGAGGAGCTGCTGACCAAGGCCCGTCGCGACGCCGAGAGGATCGTGGAGGACGCCCGGGCGGAGCAGCTTCGGATGGCCTCCCGGGAGGAGGTCGTGAAGCGGGCCGAGGAAGAGGCCGGCCGGATCCTGGCCGAGGCCCGGGAGGAGGCCCGGCGGATGCGCCTGGAGGCGGAGGACTACGTGGACGCCAAGCTTGCCCAGTTCGAGATCGCCCTCCAGCGATCCGGGGAGGAGCTCGTCGCCACCAAGTCGTCGCTCGCCAGGACCCTCGAGCAGATCCAGATGGGGCGGGAGCGCCTGCGAGGGGGGGCCCCCGCCGAGCAGGAGTTCGGAATGGACGAGCCACTGGTGGGGGAAGAGGAGTGATGCGTTCCATCGACGTCCGTGACCTCGTGGACCACCCGGGCACGTCCAGGACGGTGCGCGTGCACGAGACGGTGGAAGGCCTGCACACGGAGCTCGCCGACGTCCCTGAGGACGAGCGCTTGGAGGGCGACCTCCTGCTCGAAAGCGTCGTCGACGGCATCTACGTCTCGGGCGCCGTGGGGGGCACCATGGCGCTTCGCTGTGCTCGTTGCCTGAAGGAGTTCCACCAGCCCTTCGGCGTGGAGCTGAACGAGCTGGTCGTGCGAAGCGCCGGTCCCGAGGACGACTACGTGCTGGGCGAGGACCTGACCCTTGACCCCGAGCCCTTGGTCCGCGACGCGGTGGTGCTCTCCATGCCGTTCTCCCCCATGTGCAAGCCCGACTGCCTCGGCCTGTGCCCCCGCTGCGGCGGCGACCGCAACCTCGGCGAGTGCGCGTGCCCCGAGGAGCCCGCGGACCCCCGTTGGGCGGGTCTGCACGGGCTGTTCACCGAACCGTAACGACGGACAGGAAGGAAGGACGATGCCGGTACCGAAGAGGAAGCAGACCCAGGCCCGGAGCGCCAAGCGGCGTGCGAACTGGAAGGCCGAGCCCGCGACGTACTCGACGTGTCCGCAGTGCCATCAACCCAAGCTGCCGCATCGGGTATGTGGGAACTGCGGCTACTACGCGGGTCGCCAGGCGATCGAGGTCGAGTGACGCGTGAGCGCCGACGGCGCCGATGACCCCACGACCCGAGCCCTGGAGCGGACCATCGGCGTCCGGTTCACGGACAGCTCTCTCCGCGATGTCGCCCTGACCCATCGCTCGTTCGCCTTCGAGCAGGACCTCGAGTTGAACAACGAGCGGCTGGAGTTCCTGGGTGACGCGGTCCTCGGGCTTGTGGTGACCGACCTCGCCTATCGCGAGTTCCCGGACCTCGCGGAAGGT
>DASWJF010000166.1:0-20262 GCA_036397275.1 Actinomycetota bacterium | reverse complement strand
AGATGGACGCCGAGGCCGGCGGGACCCAGGCGAAGAGCGGGAAGGTGCCGCGCAACGCCCCCTGCCCCTGCGGGTCCGGGAGGAAGTACAAGAAGTGCCACGGCGCCATCGCCTGAGCGGGGCGCCGGACCGGCTACCATTTGACGCGTGAGCGACTACACCGAGCGCATCGAGGAGCTGTCGGAGCGCATCGCGTCCGCGAAGGAGTTCCTTTGACGTCGACGCGAAGCGCGCGGAGGCGGCCGAGCTGGCGCTCCAGGCCGCCGACCCCTCGATCTGGGACGACCCGGCCCGCGGGCAGAAGCTGACCACTCGCCTAGCGCGGCTCCGAGCCGACGTCGAACGGTACGACTCCCTGGAGCGCCGCCTAGCCGACGTCCGGGCCATGGAAGAGCTCCTGGGCGCGGAGCAGGACCCCGACCTCCAGGGGGAGCTGGACCACACCTTCCAGGCGCTCGAGGCCGAGATGGACACGCTGGAGCTCGCCGCGCTGCTGGGTGGCGAGTACGACCGGAACGACGCGGTGGCCACGCTGCACGCGGGAGCCGGCGGCACCGAGTCCCAGGACTGGGCCGAGATGCTGCTTCGGATGTACCTGCGGTGGGCGGAACGCCACAGATTCGACGTCGAGGTGGACGAGCTCCTTCCGGGGGAGGAGGCCGGCATCAAGAGCGCCACGTTCATCGTCCACGGGACGAACGCGTACGGCTTCCTGTCGGCGGAGCGGGGCGTGCACCGGCTGGTGCGCATCTCGCCGTTCGACGCGGCCAAGCGCCGGCACACCTCATTCGCCAGCCTGGACTTGATCCCGCTCCTGGAGGAGACCGACGAGGAGGACGTCGAGATCGATCCCAAGGACCTGCGGATCGACGTGTACCGCTCCACCGGTCCCGGCGGGCAGTCGGTGAACACGACCGACTCGGCCGTGCGGATCACGCACATCTCAACCGGCATCACCGCGGCATGCCAGAACGAGCGGTCGCAGCTCCAGAACCGAGCCGTGGCCATGCGGATCCTGAAGGCCCGCCTGGCGGAGCGGATGCGCCGGGAGCAGCACGAGAAGCTGGAAAGCCTTCGCGGCGAGCGGCGAGGAATCGACTTCGGCTCGCAGATCCGCTCGTACGTGCTCGCGCCCTACCGGCTGGTGAAGGACCACCGCACGAACGTCGAGACCGGGGACGTGGACCGGGTCCTGGACGGCGACATCGACCGGCTGATCGAGGCGGAGCTCCGCCGCCGGGCCGAGAACGGCCAGGCCGCCTAGGGCGGCTCCGGCGCCGTTCGACGGCGCCGCCGGCCGGCCAGCGCAGCAGCCGCGAACGCCGCCACCACCGCAAGCCACACGAACGCCGACGCCCCCAGGCCCCGGCCGATGATCGGATCCCGGTACGCGAGCCGGATCTCATGGCTGCCCGCCGGGACCGGCACGCCCAGGAGGAAGGAATCGGTCCGAACCACCGGCGCGGGGCGCCCGTCCACCGTGGCCGACCACCCTTGGGCCCACGCGTTCCGCACGACCACGATGGACGGCGCGGTGGCCCCGGCGGTGATGTGGACGTCCTCCGGGGACACCTCGCGGTAGATGGCCCGCCCCGGTGATCCCGGGGAGGCCGGCCCGGCCAAACCCTCGTCGCCCTCGACGACGGCCGTCGTCCCCGGGTCGAACCCGGGCTCCAGGACGACCCGGAGCGCCTCCACCCCACCCGGGACCACCGTCCAGTCGGCGACCACGGAGACTCGGGGCTGCCACCCGGCCACCTCGTGCAGCTCGTACCCCCGCTCCGACTCCACGACGACGCCCCGGACGGGCGGTGCGATCCCTCGGGGCGCGATCACGTACCGGACGCCGAGGAGGCGGACGTCCTCGAGCGACGGAAGCTGGAGCACCGACGCGTTGTAGAAGACCGGCAGCCGGTTCGTGGCCCGGACGTACGACCAGTATCGGGGTGACTGGATCGGCGAGTAACCGAGCGCGTCGTGCAGCCGGAACAACACGGCCCGGCCGAGCAGCAGCGCCGGCCAGTGCTCGGCGTCCTGGGTGAACAGGTAGCCCTTGTTGAAGTACGCGGCCGGCGGGATCCACGCCACGTACCGGGCCTCGTCCCGGCCCTCCGCCTGGAGGTATCGGGCGATCCGCCCCGGGGCGAGGTACCGGTCCACGGCCGCCCGGGGCCATCGAAGCGGCTGGGGGGCCAGGCCCGGGTGCCCCGTCCGCTCCAGCCCGAGGTACACGGTGCCTCCCTCGTAGGCGGAGGACCACAGCGCCCCGCCGAGGAGGTCGGCGGCCAACACCAGGGGGAGGACCACGGCGGCCCACCGCCTCCCCCGGACCAGCGCGAAGAGGACGGGCACCGTGGCGACGGCCCCGACGACGAACACGACGAACCGCCAGGGGTGCGCGCCCAGCGCCAAAGGCAGCGCGAGGAACAGGACCGCCGCCCCGCTCGTCCACCACGCCGCCTCGCGCCTGGACGGATGCCGGTCCAGGAACCCTTGCAGCCCAACCGCTCCCAGCACCGGCATCACGAGCAGCGCGAGGTGACGGAGCCGTCCGGGATTGTGCAAGTACACGTCGCCGAACGGAACCTGCAGGACCAGGCTCCGGAACCACGCGGCCCCCACGAACGCGTTCAGGGTCAGGACGTACGCGACGGCTCCCGTCGCGGCGAACGCCGCCGCCAGGTACCGGCGAGCGCGGGCCCGGAGCGCCGCGGGGACGAGCAGCAGGATGGCCGCGCCCGCGTACGCGCCCGGCGCGCTCGCGAGGGAGAAGGGCCATCCGCTCCAGGTCCCGGTGGTCGGCAGCGGCCGGTCCTCCGCCCCGGCGATCCGGGCGAGCGTCCCGCCGAGGGCCGCGTACCCGCCGCGCAAGCTCGTGTGGGGGATGAGCGAGAACCTCGGTACCAGGATGGCCAGGTTGGCCAGGGGGAGGAACGCCAGGAACCCCACCGCGAGGAGCCCAGCCGCCGCCCCGGACCGGGCTCCGGTCCGAACCCCGTGGATCGAACGCCCCACGACGTACGCGGTGACGATGGCCGTGCACAACACCAGCCCGTGCGACAGGTGCGCGCTCGCCACCTGTCCCCACGCCAACGCGCCCAGGGCCAGCCAGGGCAGCCGCCGGGTCCAGCGGTCGGCCGACAGGAACCCGGACGCCCCGACCAGGACGAACGGGGTCCACGCCAGGGTCCCGGCGAAGGGAAGGGAGATGGCGACGTTCGACGCGGCGATCATCATGGCGAGCGACAAGCCGCCCGCCGTCGCCGCCACCCGGTGCAGCCGCTCCCTCCGCAGGAACCAGTACAGCCCCAGGCCGGCCAGGACGGGCTGGAGCACGATGAAGGCTCGCAAGCCCGCGCCGCACGGGAACAGCCATGACAGCAGCATCCACGGCAGGTACAGCCAGCCCGACTGCGGGTCCGCCGCGAACGGCGCCCCGGCCATCTCGTAGGGGTTCCACAGGGGAACGTGCCCGGCGGAGAGGCTCCGGCCCATCAGGCACGACCGCGGCAGCCAGAACGAGAGGATGTCGGGGTGCTGGTTCGTGAGGAGGTTCGCGAAGGCGAACGCCCGCATCGCGACGAGGCTCGAGACGACGATGAGCGCCGGACCGGCCAGGGCCGCCGCGAATCGGCGGGACCGTGAGGGCGCCGCCCCGGGAGCGGCGGTCTGGGGCCGGGCCACACCCCGGTGGGTCGTCTTCACGGCTCCCCAGCGTAGTGGACTTCGTTCCGTCGACCGGGGGCGCCTGCTACACTCTCCCGCGGTTCGAGCCCGCTCCTTGACCCCCCTGAGAATGATCAATACTCAGCACGTCACCAAGGCCTACAAGAACACCGTGGCGCTCGAGGACGTGAGCGTCGATGTCGAGAAGGGCGAGTTCGTCTTCATCGTCGGCGCGTCCGGCTCGGGCAAGTCCACGTTCATCCGCCTTCTCTTGAAGGAGGAGGAGGCCACGAAGGGCGAGATCTACGTGGCCGGGAAGAACCTGGCCCGGCTGTCCCCATGGAAGGTCCCGTACCTCCGCCGGAACATCGGGACCGTGTTCCAGGACTTCAAGCTGCTCCAAGACAAGACGGTCTTCGAGAACGTGGCCTTCGCCCTCGAAGTGATCGGCAAGCCGAAGCACGTGATCGACCAGCGGGTGCCTGAGATCCTTGAGCTGGTGGGCCTGGGTGACAAGCTGAACAACTTCCCGGACGAGCTGTCGGGCGGCGAGCAGCAGCGGGTGTCGATGGCGCGGGCCGTGGTGAACCGGCCACTGGTGCTGCTGGCCGACGAGCCCACCGGGAACCTCGATCCGAGCACGTCGGTGGACATCATGCGGCTGCTCGACAAGGTGAACCGCATCGGCACGACCGTACTCATGGCCACCCACGACCAGGCCATCGTGGACGCCATGCGCCGGCGCGTGATCGAGCTCGATGACGGCCGGGTCATCCGGGATCAGTCCCGCGGGGTGTACAGCTAGATGGCGGGCCGGTTCGACTTCATGTTCCGCGAGGTCACGTCGGGCCTCCGGCGGAACGGGCTGGTCGCGTTCGCCGCCGTGTCGACGACCTTCATCGCGCTGCTGTTGTTCGGCCTGGCGCTGCTGGTCTCGCGCCAGGTGAGCCTGATGATCACGGCCACGACGGGCAACGTCGAGGTGGCGGTGTACCTGTCCGACCCGGTCAACCCCCAAACCGTGCAGACCCTGACGAACACGCTCGAGCGGCTCGATGCCGTATCAGACGTCCACTACGAGACGAAGGACGAGGCCTGCGCCCGGTTCAGGGAGTTGTTCAAGAACCAGCAGGCCCTGGTGAAGAACGTGGACTGCAGCCGCCTGCCGGCCTCGCTCCGGGTCAAACTCGACGATCCCGAACAGTACGCGCAGGTGGCCGCGGTCATGGAGGGGCAGCCGGGGATCGAGCGCATCGTGGACCAGAGTGCCTTCCTGGACCGCCTGTTCGCGGTGACGCGGGTGTTCCGGGTGGGCGTGTTCATCGTCTCGGTGGTGATGCTGATCGCCGCGGCCATCCTCATCGCCAACACGGTGCGGATGGGCCTGTTCGCCCGGCGCAAGGAGATCGGGATCATGAAGCTCGTGGGGGCGACGAACTGGCGGATCCGGGCCCCCTTCCTGCTCGAGGGCCTGTTCGAGAGCCTGATCGGGGCGGGCGCCGCGATCCTGTTCCTGTTCGGGCTGAAGGTCGCGTTCATCAACCCGCTGTACGGCACGATCCAGTTCGTGCCGTGGGTCACGAACGCCGACGTCCTGGCGGTCATCCCGTGGTTGCTGGTTGCGGGGGCCGCGGTGGCCGTCCTCGCCGCCATGGTGGGGATGCGCCGGTTCCTCGACGTCTAAGCTTCGGGCGGTGAGCCCGAAGGCCGACCCCGACCGGAAGACCGTCGTCTCCAACCGACGAGCGCTGCACGACTACCACATCCTCGAACGGTTCGAGGCTGGGATCGTGCTCACGGGATCCGAGGTGAAGTCGCTCCGGGGCGGCCGCGGATCGCTCGCCGAGGCCTTCGCCCGCGTCCGGAACGGCGAGGTGTGGATCGAGGGCATGCACATCCCCCCGTACGAGCAGGCGGACAACCGGGCCTACGAACCGGTGCGCACCCGAAAGCTGCTGCTCCACCGGAACGAGATCCACCGGCTGGTGGGGAAGACCCAGGAGCGGGGGCTCACGTTGGTGCCGCTTCGGGTGTACTTCTTCCACGGCCTGGCCAAGGTGGAGCTGGGCCTGGCCAGAGGGAAGCGGGAGTACGAGAAGCGCCAGGCCACGCTGGAGCGCGACCACCGGCGGGAGATGGAGCAGGCCGCTCGCCGCAGACGGTAGGATCGGCCGTCGGCCGTTCGGGTCTCCGGTCCGAACCGTGCATAGGGAGGTTCCCGTGGTCGTTCGGCGAAGGCTGTGGGTCGGGACGGTGCTGGTCCTCGCCGTGGCCACCGCGTGCGGCGGTGGGGGGACGGCGGACGGCGGAGAGGACTCGGTCAGCGCCGAGGAATACGTGGCCGCCGTGTGCACCGAGATCACGGGCTGGGTGGAGGAGGTCCAGGCCCGGTCCGAGCAGGTCGGCCAGGACGTCGTCTCGGAGACCACGCTCGAAGGCCAGCGGGACGTCCTGGCGGAGTTCCTGGACGACGTCGTCACGCTCACCGACGATCACCTGGCCGGCATGCGGGACGCGGGTGTCCCGGATGTGGAGGACGGCGAGGAGATCGCCGAGACGCTCGTGGGGGTCTTCGAGGACGCCGGGGCCATCCTGGCCGATGCGAGCGAGGGGGTGGACGAGCTCCCCACAGACGACGCGGCCGCCTTCCAGGCCGCTGCGGAGGAGCTGGGAGCCGGCGTCCAGACGGCCCTGGAGGGGATCGGAAGCTCCGTGACGGGCCTGGACTCGCCGGAGCTCGTGGCGGCGGCGGAGGACGAGCCAGCATGCGCCGCACTGTCCGGGTGAGCCGGCGAGAGAGGTGAGCCGGCTGCACGGGAGACCTGGCGGGACGCGTATACTGAAAGGGACAACCGAATATGGGGGTGCACTGGTTTCGACTTGGGCGGATACCGCTCGGGGGAAGCGGGCCGAGGTCCCCGGATGCCTCGTTAAAAGCCGGGAGAAACACAAGCGCCAACACTGAATACGCGCTCGCTGCCTAAGTAATTAGGTAGCCGTCCGCCTCGATTCGCCTGCGGTCGAGGGCCGGGCGTCGTGAGCAGGCTCACGGAGACGGCTCCGCCCGGGAGCCGCCGCCGGAAACCTTACCCGGGCTGGCCGAGAGGTCCTCCGCCGGTGGGAGCCTCGAGGCGAGATCTACCGCTGGCTGCGCCCGGAGAAGCCCCGAATGGTCGCCTAGGGACGGGGGTTCGAATCCCCCCACCTCCAAGAGCGCTCAGCGCCTTGCTCTGAGCGTTGTTGGGGGTGAGGCTGGCACGTGCCGGCCCTCTAACCCGTCTCTCTACTGGCGGGCGTAGTAGATGAACTGCGCGAACCCCGTTCCGAACGGACCATCGAGAACGAAGTCACGCATGTCCGTCCACGTCAGGTTGGCCACGCCGTCGGTCCCGTAGCTGACGTTGTTGTAGTCGCCGTGGAACGTGGCGCAGTCCTCGCAGCCCGGGACCCGCGCCCGGAAGAAGAGCGACTCCGTCGGGTTCGAGGGCGCCGTGCTCACGGTCGTCTTCACGAGCAAGCCGGGCACTCCCTCCGCGAGCGCCGTGTTGTAGAGCGGCCCGTTCGAAGCGCCGCGGTCGTGGTAGATGATCCCGATCTGCCCGTTGGTCGGATCCACCTCGACCCACGGGAACCACTGGTCGCCGGCGCCGGCGTCGACCTGCATCGGGCCGGTCCATGACGCGCCGCCGTCGGGCGAAACCATCAGGAACACGTCGGTGTTCGTGGCAGGGGTCGTAGAGTCGTGGACGCCGTTTCGGTTGTCGCTGAACACCAGGTAGAGCTTCCCGTCAGTCGGGCTGGCGACGATGTTGCCTGCCGAGTTCACGCGCACCTGGTAGCCCGTCAGCGTCTGGCGGTCGTTCACATTCGTCGGATAGTCGTTCGAGCCGTCTTCGAGCCCGACGACGAAGGTCGGGGCCGACCAGGTGACACCGCCGTCCGTCGACTTGACCAGCAGGTATTGGTCGTCGAACCGTCCGGGGGACTCCCAGAGCGCCTGGTTCTGCTCGTTCTCGAAGGCGACGTAGACGGTGCCGTCGGGCCCGACCGTCGGGACCGAGAACTGGTTCTCGTCGCACTGGTTCGCCGGGCCGGTCTCCTGGAACGGGCAGAGGGCCGCGTTGGAGCCGGAGATCTCCTGCGGCCTCGACCAGCTTTCGCCGCCGTCGTCGCTGTGCGCCTCCCAGATCGCCGAGGAAGCGTACGCACCGCTGTGGAACTCGAACTTCGACCACGTCAGGTACGTCCGGCCGTAGAAGAGTGACGACGGGTTGTCGTCGGTGACGATCCACTCCTTGTCGTCGAAGAGCTGCGTCTTGCTGAGATCGCAGCCCTCGCCGTCCTCGACGACGACGGGCCTCTCCCAGACGAGGCCGCCGTCGCGGGAGATCGAGACGACGACGTCGCCGTCACACGCCTGCGTCCCTGCCGCGTGCTGGACGGAGAAGCTGAGCGAGGAGTGGATGACCGTCTCGTGCTTCCGGTCGAAGACGGTGACGGGGTCGCTGCCGATCTTGCGCGGCGTCTCCCGCGACATGTTCCCGGTCGTCCAGTTCTGCCCGCCGTCGAAGGTCGTGTAGAACTGGTCGCAGCACGTCCCGAAGTCGTTCGAGCTCGCGATCATGTGGAGCGGGTCCGTGGGGTTGACCTCGATATCGGGCTCGTTGTTTGGAAACGGGTCATCGCAGTCGAGGTTGACGTTGGCCGCGGTGCCGGCAGGCACGGTGCACTCGATCTGCGAGAAGGGGCCGTGCTGCCTGTCGAATCCGGCGACGCTGGTGTCGACCGAGCGCTTCTTGGCCATGCCGGCTTCCGGCAGCAACGGTCGCGCCCCCACGGTGCCGACCCAGCCCACGCTGAGCGCGAGCACCACCAGGAGCAGAACCGGCAGTGTGAGTCTCCTCATGTGCCTCCTCCGTTTCGCCGTAGGCCCGTCGGACGGTCCATCATCGCGCGGTCGCCGAGCTGGCCGCAACCGCCCGAGAACGGGGCGGGGCCTCGATCGACTCCACGGGCCAGCCTTCGGCGAACGTTTCGCGGCTCTCGGCCTGCGTCACTCGTCGCGGGCCACGCGACGTCGAAGAAGCTCACGGCCTCGTCACCTCCGTCGTCGCTTCGTCCGCTCGAACGGTCAGGGCCACGCCGGTCCGAAGGGACCCGTAGGTCTCCTCGTCCACCACGATGACCGGGATCGTGCTTCCGTAGAGCTCGCGCGCCACGATGGCTCCGAGAGCCACGATGGGGTCGGCCTCGCTCATCACGATGGCCGCCGGGGCGGTGCCCGCCCGGATGGCCTCGGCCAGCACGCTGGGGCTGGAGCTGGACCCGCGCCCCGACGGCATCACCAGCACCCGCCCGGAAACCTCGGCCCCGTGCTGAGGGTGCCGGACCTCGATCACGCGCCCCGTGTCCGGGTCCAGGCCGCCCCACAAGCTGAGCGGTTCGTCCAGGACCAGGGCGGCCCCGGTGGCCTCGCCGGCCACGAGGGTTCGGCCGTCAGCCATCGGCCCACAGTCGCTCGTCGCGCCACACCCGCCCCAGCACCGCCGACCGGACGCACTCCTCGAGGCTGCCGAAGACCACCGAGGCGCCGATATTGGCCGGCGCGTACCACGCCCACTTCGCCGAGTTCGTCATCACCGGGCCGCCGGAGCCGCGAATGATCGGCGTGATGTACGTGCAAGTGTCGGTGACCACCTGTGCCCCGGCCTCCTGGAGCGGGCGGAGCCAGCCGCGCCGTTCCACCTCGGCCAGCACGTCGCGGCCGGTTGACACGTAGAGCTCGACGCCCGGATGCGCGTGGGCTCCGTCGAGGAGCGGCACCAGCGCTTCGAACTCGCTGATGGAGAAGTGGGGGGTGCCCAGGCTCACCCCCGCCAGGTCGGTTCGGGAAGTGGTGCTGAGCTCGTCGCGGGCCGCACGGAGCATCTCCGTCGTGACCGCGACCTCGCGCGCCGGCGCGCCTCCGCCCAGCGCGGCCTGGAGCGTGGGCGCCTCCGGCGTCACCCCGACGGCATGAAACAGCGCCACCGAGCCCGAGGACGCGGCCGCGGCCCCCAGGGCCTTCAGCCGGTCCTCGCCAACATCCGCCGGGAGTCCCACGATGGCCGGCACCGCGGTGCCGACCTCCCGCCCGATGAGGTGCCCGAGCACCGGGTACAACACGTCCTCGTCCAGCAGCCGCTCAGGGATCCCCGACAGGCGGAACACGACCTCGGCCCGCCGGTCCCCGTCTCGGTGCAGCCCGGCGAGCGGGGCCCGCCCGGTGATCGCCGCGCAGACGTCGATGAAGTCGCCGTACCGGCTGGTCCGCGCGCCCAGCACGGAGTTGGCGAACACGATGGCGTTCGACTCCGCCCACGCCACGTGCTGGCCGAACTTCGGTCGGTCGGGGAGCTGGTACGGCGCACACGTCCACGTGGGGCGGCACCCCATCTCGACGTACAGGTCCATCAGCCGGCGGGCGGCCTCCGCTCGTTCCGGCGACTCGCGGACCAGCCCCGGGTGGAGGAGGTCGAGCGATCCGACGTTCAGCGTGGTGGGCACCGAGACCGTCGCGCCGCCCGCCACCAGCCGCTCGGCGAAGTCCAGGCTGGCCTGCCCGTGGTACAGGCACCCGTCGACGTGCGCCGAGACCACGTCGATCATCCGGTCCGCCCCCATGACCTCGGCCATCTCGGCAACGATGCGCATGGCCAGGCGCGCGGCTTCCCCGCGCCGGCCGTCCAGCAGGGCGCGGTCCTCCGGCGAGAGCTCGACCGGCACGGCCGCTACGGCGTCAGCCGGACGCCTTCGCCGCGCGCGCGAAGACCGGCAGCGCCCGCTCCACCATCTCGTCGTTCCCGGTCACGGAGATGCGGAACCACCCGGGCATCTCCACCAGGGTTCCCGGCAGCACGAACACCTTGTCCTTCGCGAGTTGCTCGGTGAAGGCCACGTCGTCCTCGATGGGTGATCTGGGCAACAGGTAGAACGTGCCCTCCGGCGTGTGCACGTCGTAGCCGGCGGCCCGCAGCGCCTCCAGCACCCGGTCCCGCCGCCGCTGCAACGCCTTCACGTCGACCGACAGGGCCTCCAGGTCGACCAGTGCGCGCTGGAGCACGGCGTTCGGCACCGCGTTCCCGCCGATGGACAGCTGCGCGACCATCAGCGCCGTCCTCATGGTCTCGCGGTCGGGCATCGTCGGCGGCAGCGCGACGTAGCCCAGCCGCTGGCCCGGCGTGAGCAGCGTCTTGCCGTACGTGTAGACCAAGAACGACCACGGGTAGAACTCGGTGGGGCTTCGGAACTCGCGGTCGTCGAACAGGATGCGCCAGTACGCCTCGTCGGACACCAGGTAGACGGGGCGGCCGTTTCGTTCCGAGGCCTCGGTCAGGACCCGGGCCAGCCCCTCGAGCTGCTCCGGCGTGTAGATCCGCCCGGTGGGGTTGTTCGGCGAGTTCACGATGATGGCCCGGGTCCGCTCCGTGATGGCGGCGGCGATGGCGTCGAGGTCCAGGTCCCACGACGGCTGCCGCACGGGCACGCGCACGGGCGTGGCGCCCGCGGCGATGATCAGCGCCTCGTAGAAGAACCACGGAGGCGACAGGAAGACGATCTCGTCGCCGGGATCGGTGACGGTCCCGACGGTGATGTTCAGCCCGGCGAACGCGCCGTCGGTCAGGAAGATGTCCTCGTCCTCGAATGCGACGCCCCGCCGTTCCCGAAGGGCGGCGGCCGCGGCGGCCCGCGCGTAGGACTCGTTGAACTTGTACGCGTACCAGTCCTTGTCCTGGGGCACGGACCACCGCTGGAGCGCCTCCACGAACTCGGGCATGACCATCTCCTGGGGGTTGCCCGCCACGAAATCGGCGTTCTCGGGGTCGGCCGGGTCCCTTTTGGCCCACGCGGACTCGGTGAAGAACTGGAGCAACGGGACCTGCCCCTGAAGGATCCGGTCGAGCTTGGTGGCGAATCGGTGTTGGGCCATCGGCGTCCTCCGCTCGGGTCGTGTCGGCTGGCCGAACCGTACCATCCGGGCGCCGGAAGGCGCGCTACCAGGTGATCTCGGGGATGCCGGGGTCGGACTCCGCGAAGAAGATCCCCCGGCCGATGCCCGAGAAGTCCTCGCCGCCCAGGCCCTCGATGTAGTCGGTGGAGAGCACCGCTGCGAAGGGCCTTTGGTCCAGGCGGCCGAAGTCGATCGCGTCCCGTTTCACGTACGGCCCGATGTTGTCGCGGTACCGGTAGTCGCGGAGGAACGCGGCCACGTCGTCGCGGGTCACGCCGTCGTCCCACATGGCCCGCTCGTTCAAGTAGACCTCGGACGGCACCACGCTGCTCACGAGCCCGAACACCGAGCCGCCGAACTCGCGGTCGATGTCCTCCTTTAGCTGGATGGGATCGAGCCGGACCCCCTCGGCCAGGTCGACGGTGGGGCACTGGCCGTGGTCGGCGGTCACGATCAGCGCGTACTCGCCGGGCGCGAAGTTCGCCTCGAGGAAGGAAGCGAGCCGCCCGAGCTGCTCGTCCACGGCCATCAGGGCGAACTTCGTGCGGAGCGACACCATGTTGTAGACGTGGCCGGTGTAGTCCGGCGACTTGTAGTTGACGTACAGGAGGTCGGTGTCCTCGTGCCGCCCGATGCTTTCGGCCTCGAACGCCGCCTCGATGAGGTCGCCCTGGTACTTGATGATCGGCGGCGAGCAGCACACCGCCCGCAGTCCAGGGGCGAACCGGTCGTACTGCGAGTCGATGCCGGGATCGCGGTACCGGGCCTGGTGCTGCTCCAGCATGGCCAACGGCGGCACGGCCCTCGGCAGGCGGTACCGGTCGGGGTTGTGGGGCTGCCACGTCCCGGTGCGGGCCTCGTCCCAGTACACCGCCATCGGTTTGTCGTGAAGCGGCGTGCCGCCCCGGCCCAGCATCCCCAGATGCCACACCTGGTAGCCGATCTGGCCGACCCACGCCCGGTTCTCCGTGGCCTCTGTCCACCGATCGGCCAGGGTGGGGATCAGGATGTCCGAGGGATCGGCCATCCCCGGCTCGCCGTAGGCCTTCCGCACGCCGCCGCCGTCGCGGATGTTGTGGCCGGTGATCCCGTGGGTTCGGGGGAACGCACCGGTGCCGATGGTGGCGTGGGCGCACGCGGTCACCGCGGGGAACGACCCCATGATGGCGTTCCGGTACATCGCGCCGTTTCGCAAGAGGCGCTTCAGATTCGGCCACGCGTCGGGCCAATGTTGGAGCACGTTCCATCCGCCCCCGTCGATGACGAACGTGACGATGACCTTGGGTGGGGCGGTCGGCCGGGGGATCCCGGGGAGCGGCGCGCCGTCTGGCGGGTCGAACCCGTCGAACCCCATCAGACGCGCGGCCGTGGGGGCGAGGTCGGCGAGGGTCACTCGGTCGGTGCTGTCGGATGACTCCACGATGCCCGGCGCGTACACCACGATCGGGACCCGCTCCAGGTACATCCACGGCAACGCGTGGCTGGACCGAGGGTCGTTCGGCATCAGGGAGACCGACTCCTGCGCGTAGTTCGCGCTCGAACCCGGTGCCAGCACGAGCTGGAGGTCTCCAGACCGGCCGGCGTGATACGTGCGACGGACCAGCTCGAGGGCGTCCGCTCCGACGTCCCTGGCCATGGCGTCGAGCGCCGGCTTCGGGTCGGGGCGGGTGAGCCGCCGGACGGCCCGGCCGAGGCCCGCGCCTCCGGCGACCAGCGCGAGGCCCGCGAGGCCGGCGAGGCCCAGGAACCGCCGCCGCCCGGGGTCGGGAGTTCCTTCCGCGGCGCTCGGGCTCCTCGCGACCAGCGCCGTCATAGCCAGCACGACGATGCCCGCCAACACGGCCACCACCAAGCCGCCGCGAACCGCCACGGCGCCGGCGATCAGCCCAGCGGCCAGGACCAGGAGTGGGAGGAAGCGATTCGAAGCAACGCGCACGGCGCGTCCGATTCTCCCAGACGCCACCCGGTGCCGGGGGAGCGGCCGCTCAGGCGCGCTTGCGGGGGAGATCGAGGAACGGGAGCTCGACCACCGTGGCCGGGACCTTGCCGGGCTCGCCCTCCACGACCCACTCCACCGACACGCGGGTACCGGGCGCGGCGAGCGACGGCGGGAGCGACCCGAACCCGATCATCTTCTTCAGGATCGGCGACCACGTGACGCTGGAGGCCCGCCCCACCAGCCGGCCCTGCTGGTACACCGGCACCTGGTCCCGGTGGACCGTGGGCGACACGGCCGGCGGGAGGTCGTGCCGTCCGAACAGCGCCTCGATCCCGGTCCAGTCGAGATCCAGCCCGGCCACGCGCCGCCGGGGGCCGCCGCGCTCCTGTTCCTGCTCCAGGGCCCGCCTCCCCACGAAGTCGGCCTTTCCGAAGTCCACCAGGCGGCCCAGGCCGATCTCGAACGGCGAATACTCCTGCTCGGCGGACAGGGCGTGCCGGGCGCTCGTGTACTCGACCTCGATCAGGATCAGCCCCGCCTCCACCCGCGCCACGTCCATGGCCCGGATCCCCGCCGGGCGGATCCCGAACGGCCCGCCGGCCTCGAACACGGCGTCCCACAGCTCCACGGCGGCCTCGGCATCCACCCACAGCTCGTAGCCGAGGTCGCCGGTGTAGCCGGTCCGGGTCACGTTCGTCTCGATGCCCCCGATCTCCGTCCGGCGGTGGCGGAAGTACCGCACGTCGTTCCAGTCCTGTCGGGAGACAGCCTCGAGCACATCGCGTGACCTGGGTCCCTGGAGCGCCAGGGCGGCCACCTCCTCGGACACGTCCTCGATCTCGACGTCGAGGCCATGGGCATTCATGGCGAACCACCGGTAGCTCGGATCGGCCGCGGTCCAGAAATAGGTGCGCTCGTCGCGGCGGGTGACGGTTCCGTCGTCCACCACGCGGCCGTGCTCGTCGCACCACGGCGTGTAGAACACCTGGTCCACGGCGAGCTTCGTGGCGTCGCGGGTCATCACCCGGTCCACCAGGCGCGTCGCGTCGGGTCCGGAGATCACGTACTTGTACAGCGGTGAGACGTCGATGGCCGCGGCGGCCTCGCGGATTGCGTTGTACTCGATGTCGTGGAGATCCGCGTACACCTGGGCGGAGTAGTACCCGGACCACTCGCCCCAGGCCATCTTCTCGTTCAGCTCCGACGTGCGGGAATGGAACGGGGTCCCCACGCTCACGCGGCCCTCCTGTCTTGCCGGCCGCGTAGAGTATGCACGCCCCGGGCCCGGCCTTCGCCGACCCGGGTCATCCTGAGTCCGGAGGGATCGGTGGCGCAGCGCTACGACGCGGTGGTCATCGGCGGGGGCCACAACGGCCTCACGGCCGCGGCGTATCTGGCCCGAGCCGGCAAGCGCGTCCTGGTCCTCGAGCGCCGCCACGTCCTGGGCGGCGCGACCGTGACCGAGGAGGTCTTCCCCGGCTTCCGGTTCAGCGTGTTCTCCTACGTGGTGTCTCTTCTCCGCCCGGAGATCATCCGGGAGCTCGAGCTTCCCAAGCACGGGCTGGAGATCCTCCCCCTCGACGGAACCATCACGCCCCTCGACGACGACTCGCTGTGGCGGGTGAACGACCACGGCAGGACCATCCGCGAGCTCCGCCGGTGGTCGAAGAGCGATGCCGAGGCCTACGAGGAGTACTCGAAGCTCATGGTGGACATGGCCCGGTTCATCAAGCCCATCCTGTCGATGGTCCCGCCCGACCCGGGCCGGATCAACCCGCTCGAGTGGCTGCCCTTGGCCGGCCTGGCCCGGCGGTTCTCCGAGCTGCCCCGGCGGCTCCAACAGACGTTCGTCCAGCTCATGACGATGAGCGCCGCGGACTTCCTGGACCAGTGGTTCGAGACCGATCCGCTGAAGGCCACGATGTCGGCGTCCGGCATCATCGGGACGTTCCAGGGCCCCCGGTCGCCCGGCACCGCGTACGTCCTGCTCCATCACTACATGGGCGAGATCGACGGCGCGTTCCGCGCGTGGGGCATCCCCATGGGCGGCACCGGCGGCATCAGCGACGCCATCGCCTCCGCGGCGCGCTCGTTCGGCGCCGAGATCCGGACGGAAGGGCCCGTGGCAAGGATCGACGTGCGGAACGGCCGGGCCGTCGGCGTGACGCTCGAGTCTGGCGAGGAGATCATGGCCCGCGTCGTGCTGTCGAGCGCGGACTCCCGCGTCACGTTCGTCAAGCTCGTCGAGCCCGGGAACCTCGACGAGGAGTTCCTGCGCGAGGTGAAGCGCTACAAGTACCGCGGCTCGTCGGGGAAGGTGAACCTGGCGCTCGACGGCCTCCCCGAGCTGGCGTGCAAACCCGGCACCGGCGAGTGGCTTCGGGGCGCGCTCAGCTTCTCGCCGTCCCTCGACTACATGGAGCGGGCCTACGACGACGCGAAGTACGGCCGGTTCAGCACCCGTCCGTACATCGACTGCATCATCCCCACCCTCGTCGATCCGGCCATGGCTCCGCCCGGCAAGCACGTCATGAGCTGCTTCGTGCAGTGGGCGCCGTACCACCTGGCCGGCGGGCAGGTGTGGGACGACGACATGCGCGACGCCTTCGGCGAAACGGTCATCGACACGCTCGAGGAGCGGTTCCCGAGCATCCGGAATCTCATCCTGCACAAGCAGGTGCTCTCGCCGAAGGACATCGAGGACATCACCGGGCTCACCGAAGGCAACATCTTCCAGGGCGAGCTCTCGCTGGAGCAGCTCTTCTTCAACCGCCCGGTCCCGGGATGGGCCCGGTACCGCACGCCGATCAGGGACCTGTGGATGTGCGGCTCGGCCACGCATCCCGGCGGCGGCATCATGGGCGCGCCGGGCCGGATCGCAGCGCTGGAGGTGCTGAAGGCGCGGAGGGCCGGGGTACGAAGGAAGGTAGCGTGACGGCGACGTACGACGCCATCGTCATCGGCGGGGGCCACAACGGTCTGGTCGCGGCGGCCTACCTGGCGAAGGCCGGCCGCAGCGTGATCGTGTTGGAGCGCCGGGAGAAGGTGGGCGGCATCCTCGACACGGCGGAGATCGCCCCCGGCGTGAAGGCGCCGGGCGTGGCGCATACCGTGGGGCGCCTGCGGAAGTCGGTCATCGAAGATCTCGGGCTGGCACGGCACGGGTTGGTCCTGATCGAGCCGGCGGTCCGAGTGTTCGCGCCGCAGCCCGACGGCCCCCCACTCACCCTTTGGGCGGACCCATCGAGGACCGCGGAGGAGCTGAAGGCGCGGTCGGCGCATGACGCCGAGGCCTACCCCGGTTTCGACCGGCGGGTCCGGGTCCTGGCCAGCTTCCTGGCCTACCTCCACGCGGCGACCCCGCCCGACCTGAAGAGCCCCTCGTTCGCCGACGCGATGAGCGGCGTCCGGCTCGGCAACGCGTTCCGCAGGTTGGGCGGGAAGGCCGTGCGCGAGGCCACCCGGGCGCTGCCCATGGCCGTGGCCGACTACGTGGCCGAGACCTTCGAGACCGACGCCGTGCGCGGGGCCATCGCCTCACGGGCCGTGCAGTACACGGCGATGGGGCCGTGGTCGGCCGGTACCACGGCGGTGCTGCTCGGCGACTCGGCCGGGAACGACGGGGGAGCGGCCGGGCAATCCACGTTCTCCAGGGGCGGGCCGGGCGCGCTGGGCGAGGCCCTGGCTCAGGCGGCGAGGTCGTTCAGCGTGGAGGTCCGTACCGGCGCAGAGGTCGTGCGGGTCCTGACCGAGGATCACCGGGCGGTGGGCGTGGCGCTGGCGGACGGTTCCGATCTCCACGCCCGGGTGGTCGTCTCGAGCGCCGACCCCAAGCGCACCATCACCACGCTCGTCGACCCCGTGGTGGCGGGGCCCGAGGTGATGTGGCGAGCCGGCAACATCCGCACCCCGGGGGTGGTGTCGAAGGTGAACCTGGCGCTGTCGGGCCTGCCGGCATTCGCCGGAGCCGACGATGTGGAGCGCCTGAAGGGCCGCATCGTCATCGCCCCGAGCATCGACTACCTGGAGAAGGCGTTCGACGCGTCGAAGTACGGCCGCGTCAGCGACGAGCCGTACCTGGAGGCCACCATCCCGACCCTCGTGGATCCGACCCTCGCGCTCGAAGGCACGCACGTGATGAGCATCGTCGTGCAGTGGACCCCGTACCGACTGCGCGAGGGGGACTGGGAGGCCGAGCGGGAGCGTGTCGGCGACCTTGTGCTGAAGACGATGGAGCAGTACGAGCCCGGCCTATCCGACCTGGTTACCGCGCGGCAGGTGCTGACGCCGGTGGACCTGGAGCGCGAGTACGGCCTGTCCGGCGGGCACCCGCTGCACGCCGAGCCAGGCCTGGACCAGTTCTTCGCCTGGCGGCCGCTCCTCGGCCACGCCCGGTACCGGTTCGGGATCGATGGGTTGTACCTGTGCGGCTCGGGCGCGCACCCCGGTGGAGGCGTGACAGGCGGACCAGGCGCGAACGCGGCAAGGGAGATCCTGTCCGACCTCAAGAAGCGGAAGTAGCCGCGCCCGAAGTCACAAGAGAGGCCACATTGATCTGCTTGAACACGGACTGCGTCGGGGTCCGAGAGCTGCGGGAGAACTTGAGCCTCTATCTGCGTCGCGTCCGGGCCGGGGACAGTCACTAGGACAGCTCCGGAGGCGAACCTCCGGAGCACGTCTGGTAGCGTGGCCACGTGCGCCCGCGGGTCGCCGGCATCGGCGCCATCGCCGCTCTCATCCTCTCGATGCTACCGACTCGGCTTCCGGTTGCTGGCGCAGATCCACTGCCTCGGGTCCGGATCGAAGCGCAGGGCGGCTCGACGCTGCTCGTGCACGGCATGTATCCGCGAGTCGAGTCTCGCTGCATCGATCCGGTGCAACCGGTCCTGCACTCGCGGTTCCGAGGGGCCATCGAAGTGGGAAGGGACGTGGATGGTTCCCTATTCGTCATCGGCGAGCTGGGCTTCGAGGACTACCTGAAGGGCATCGCCGAGGTTCCCCGCTCGTGGCCCCAGGAGGCGCTGAAGGCCCAGGTCGTGGCGGCGAGGTCCTACGCGCTCTCCAGGTTGGAGTTCCGGGACGAGACGGCCCGCCATTTCGGCTACGACCTCTGCGCCACCGACGCGTGTCAGGTCTATCGAGGCGTGGGGGTCGAGGCCGGTCCGTGGGGGGATCGATGGGTGATGGCGGTGAACGCTACCCGAGGCGAGGTGCTCCCGTATCAGGGCAGGCCGGCACAGACCTTCTACTCCTCCACGTCGAACGGCCGCACGCTGAGCAACGCACAGGCGTTCGGCGGCGCGCCCCTGCCCTATCTTCGCTCCGTACCGGAGCGGGACGACGGGGCCTCGCCGCTGTCGCACTGGTCGGTCACGATGCCACTTTCTGACCTCTCGTGGTTCCTCCGCGACGCCGGCCTGTGGTCGGGACGGGCCATCGCACGGGTCACCCAGCACGGCGAGCGCTTGATGATCAGCGGTGGGGGAGCCACCGTCGAGAGCTCTCGAAGCGACTTCCGCACCGCCCTCAATGCGTCCGCACCGTGCCTCGACCCGTCCCATTACCCGACCGGGGAGCTGCCTCAGACCATTCCTTCCAGATGGTTTTCGGTCAGGTCGAACGACAGGTTCCTTCGAGTGGGGGGCCGAGGGTGGGGTCACGGCGTGGGCATGGTCCAGTGGGGCGCCTACGGGAAGGCCCTCCGCGGACTGAGCTACGCAGATATCCTGGCCTACTACTACGGGGGCCTCAGGCCCGAACCCTACCCGGAACCACGCACGATCCGAGTGGGGATCGCTACGGGCCTTCGTTCGGTCACCATCGATCCTTCGGGTCCGGTGGACGCCTCCGGCCTGCACATCACGAAGGGCCCCTGGCGATTCACCGGAGGGAGGCATCTCCGCGTTCGCCGGGCGGGATCGGTCGAGCCCGTGCTGTCCGTGACCGATTTCCGGGTTGAGCCGCCGGGCGAACCGGGCGAAGCGATCCTTGGGTCCTTGGAGCTGGAGCGCCCCGCGAGTGCTCGGCTGGTGCTGCTAGCAGAGAACGAAGAGATCCCGCTCTCCCCGTTCAAGCCGTTCCCGGCCGGACACGCCGAGTTGCGGGGAAGGCTGCCTCGCCTCGAGCCCGGGGCCTACGACATCGCGGCCGTGGTCAGCGACGGCATCGACGAGATCCACACCAGCCCAAGACGGATTCGAGTGACAGTCGGTGCGTCATCTCCGTCGCCGGCCCCCCCGAACCGTGCCGAGGGAGAGCCTCTCGGAGCGGGCGAGGATGGCTCCGCCGCGCGGATCGCTACGCTTGTTGCGGTCGCGGCCGTAATGATCGTCGGTGCCTTGGCTCTGACTCGCAGGCGTCGCCATCACTCCCGGTGAGAGCTCGGTTCGGATGCCAGTGGGAGATCCGAGTACCTTGCCGAACGGCCTCTGCCTCCCCTGGATGGGTCCGGGGTCGGTGGCCCAAGGCGCCGCCGGCGTGGGACCATCGTGGTTCCATGAACGAGTCGCGCGCGCCTGACCTCTCGGCCGCCGCGTACTGGAAGGCCGTCGCCACGCTCCCTATGGACCGGCGGCAGGCCCTGGCCGACATCGAGCGGTTCTTCGTCGCCGGATCGGTCCCGGAAGGGCTCGACGGGTTCCACCGGGGCCGTCTGGTCGCCACCACC
>DASWJF010000165.1:0-1926 GCA_036397275.1 Actinomycetota bacterium | reverse complement strand
GTCGCGGCAGGTGAGCATGTTGGTGAACCGGTGGGCGTCCGGGCCGGTGATCTCCACGCACCGCTCCACGGCGACGTCCCACAGGCACACGTGCTCGAGCAGGTGCCAGTACTCCTCCTCGAAGCTCGTGTAGTAGCCGGGCAGGTACATGTGGTTGTACAGCTCGTAGGACCGACACCCGGCCCGCTGCGTGGCCTCGAAATACGGCGACTTCCGGTACCACGGCCGGAAGTACAGGAACGTGCCACTCATGGTGAGCCCTCCGATCCGTTCGGGTTCGCCCGAATCCTCGTTCGGGCTCGGACCCTGAGCAAATCGGGGAGCGCTGGAGTGCCGGGAAGTGGCTACGTGGACATCAGGTCGAGGCCCAGGACGGCCTCGGCGGCCTTCATGCAGGCGATCAGGGATTCCTTGTTCCCGGCGAGCGCCGCCTCGGCGCCCCGGTCCAGGGAGGAGGCCACCGCCCAGGCCTTGACCTCGGCCTCCCCGA
The DNA here is from genome assembly GCA_036397275.1 of Actinomycetota bacterium. Classification (GTDB taxonomy): domain Bacteria; phylum Actinomycetota; class UBA4738; order UBA4738; family HRBIN12; genus AC-69. Next base: position 1,436 of record DASWJF010000165.1, on the reverse strand, counting down.
ACTCGATCCGGTCCTCAGACCTGGCCGCTTCGAACAGCAGTTCGAAGGTGGCCTGCATGTACAGGTCGATCAGCGCCACGAGCCGCTGCGAGTCGGTGGCACCCGGCTGGAGCGAGTCGCGGAGGGCGGCCAACACCTGGTCGCCCCGAGCGGCCAGGGCGATCCGGGCCTTGTCCGGGTCTGCCTGGGCGAAGCGCAGCATGGCCGAGACCGATTCTGAGAAGACAGCGTTCTGACTCATCGATCCCTCCCGCCATCCGGGCCCGGCCCGCCCCCTCACCGGGCCGGACTCTGGCGCGTATCCTCCACCCGGGCCAGCCGCACCGCCATCGGCCGATGGTCCATTTCCCCCAGCCGGAGGATAGGGCGACCGCGTGCTGGCTACGACTTTCGATGTAGATGGGGGTAGACGATGGATACACGGAAAGGGGCGGCAGAACACGGCCTGGAGGGTCACACGCACGACGTGGAGGGTCTGGCGGGGAGGGGGGCTACCGGTAGAGGATGGGGCAGGTCATGGTGCGGATGACCCCCTCCACCTGCTGGATGGGGCGGAGCACCCGCTTGCCGAGCTCGTCGATGCTGTCGGCCTCGGCTCGAACGATGACGTCGTAGGGGCCGGTGACCACGTCGACCCGGAGCACCCCGTCGAGGTCCCTGATGGACCCGGCCACGTGGGCGCTTCTTCCGACCTCGTTCTGGATGAGCACGAGCGCCTCCAGCATCATCACCGCCTCCCACCGTTCCTCGCCGTGGGCCCATGATGCGCCGGGGTTCAACCGAGCACAACCCGGACCGGGCCAAGTTCACCTGATCGTTACCGGGCCGCATCGTCACCGGGCCGCATCGTTACCGGGCCGCCCCTCCTTGAGCGACCCGGCGGGACGGGGGAGAATCCACCCCGTCCCCGGCCGAGGAAGGACCGAACCTGAGGATCGCCCGCAGCGCCCGGCTCACGTTCGTCACGTCGTTCATCCTGGTGGCGGCGGCCGGCGGGCCGGAGGTCGCCACCCTCGGCGCCTCGTCCACGCTCATCGTGAACGGCGACCAGATGCAGCTGTCCGGCGCCGTGAGCGGCGACGCCTCCTGCCAGGACTCGCGAGCGGTCGAGTTGGAATGGCGGCCGGCGGACTCCTCGGCGTGGGCGCTGGTCGGCACGGGCACCGCCGGCGGCGACGGGAGCTATGGCTTCACCGATGGCCAGCAGTACACGGGCGCGTACCGGGTCTCGCTCCCCGAGACCGCCTCCTGCCGGGCCGTCGTGTCCGACCCGGTCGGGGTCCGGGTTCGGGTCTTCGTGGACTCGACGCTGCTCGCCTCGTCCCTCACCGCGGGAAGCTGCCTGGAGCTCGACGTCACGGTCCGACCGGACAAGGCCGGCCAGAACGTGGTGATCGAGCGCCGGACGGCCTCGGGGTGGCAGACGGTGGACACGC
>DASWJF010000164.1:0-4247 GCA_036397275.1 Actinomycetota bacterium | reverse complement strand
CCCTCGGTCTGCGCGAACTGCACGGCCGCCTCGAACACCTCGTTCTGGGTATAGGCGGCCGCTTCCATGTAGCCCTCCTTCACGATGAGCGAGAGGGACGGCGCGTCCCCGTGATAGCGGAGGCCGCCGGCGTGCACCGGGGCCGGCACGAAGTCGTGCCCCAGCGTGTACATCGGCAGCAGCGGCGTCATCTGTCCGGTGTCGCCGAAGTCGTACGCGAACTTCCCCTTCGTGAGTGTGGGGCACGCCGCCGGCTCGGTGGCCAGGAACCGTGCGTTCGAGCTCCCCCGCAGCTTCTCGGCCATGAACGGATAGGCCAGGCCGGCGTAGTTCGATCCGCCGCCCACGCACCCCACGATCACGTCGGGCCGCTCGCCGGTCATCTCCATCTGCTTCTGGGCCTCCAGGCCGACCACGGTCTGGTGCAGCAGCACGTGGTTCAGAACGGATCCAAGCGAGTAGTTCGTGTCCTCGTTCGTCGCGGCCACCTCGATGGCCTCGCTGATGGCGATGCCGAGCGAGCCGGTCGAGTCAGGGTGCTCCTCCAGGATCTTCTTCCCGGCCTGGGTCGTGCTGGACGGCGAGGGCCGCACCTCGGCGCCGAAGGTCTCCATGAAGATCCGCCGGTACGGCTTCTGCTCGTAGGACGCCTTGACCATGAACACCAGGGACTCCAAGCCGAAGAACCGGCACGCCATCGCGAGCGCCGATCCCCACTGACCGGCGCCGGTCTCGGTGGAGATCCGCCGGACCCCAGCCTCCTTGTTGTAGTAGGCCTGCGCCACGGCCGTGTTCGGCTTGTGGGAGCCGGCCGGCGACGTGCCCTCGTACTTGAAGTAGATGTGGGCCGGCGTCTGAAGGGCCTGTTCGAGCCGCGCGGCCCGGTGCAGCGGCGTCGGCCTCCACAGCCGGTAGATGTCGATGACCGGGCCGGGGATGTCGATCCACTGCTCGGTCGATACCTCCTGCATGATCAGCGCCTCCGGGAACAGCGGCGCGAGCAGGTCGGGCGTGACAGGCTCCTTCGTGCCGGGGTGAAGCGGCGGGAGGGGCTGAACCTTCTGGGCGAGGTCCGGCATGATGTTGAACCACGCCGTGGGGACGTCCTCGGGCCGCAGGTCGAACCTGGTGCGCTCGGTCATCGGTCCCTCCTGTAGCTGGGGAAGCAGGGAGGCCGAGCCTACCGGATGGCACCCGAGCGGCGCCAGCCCAAACGAGTCGGGGTCACCTGTCCGAGCGTGGCCCCGCGACGTGCCACGTTCGCGGGGCCACGAGGGCGTCGGCCTCCGCCGGCCCCCACGTCCCGGGCTCGTAGACGACGACCGGCGTGGGCCGGTCGAGCACCGGCTGGAGGATCTCCCATGCCCGCTCCACCACGTCCTCCCGCAGGAACAGCGTGTGGTCCCCCTCCATCGCCTCCAGCAGGAGCAGCTCGTACGCGTCGGCGATCTCCGTCTTGAACTCTCGGTCGTAGTCGAAGTCCATGGTCACCCGGCCGAGCTCGAGGCTCGGCCCCGGCTTCTTCGCGTTCAGGGCCAGCGTGATCCCCTCGTCCGGCTGGATCCGGATCGTGACGTGGTCGCGCTTGGGGAGCGGCACCTCGGTCCCTCGGAACACGTTGAACGGCACCTCGCGGAAGTTCAGCGTGATCTCGCTGCACTTGTGGGCCAGCTTCTTGCCCGTCCGCAGGTAGATCGGGACGCCCGCCCACCGCCAGTTGTCGATCTCGACCTCCAGGGCGGCGAAGGTCTCCACGGTCGAGTCTGTGGCCACGCCTGGCTCATCGAGGTAGCCCCGGGACTGGCCGCGCACGACGCGCCCCGGGTCGCAGGCGACCATGGCGCGGAGCACCTTCACCGTCTCGTCGCGCAGGCGGTCGGGCTGGAACGAGACGGGAGGCTCCATCGCGACGAAGGTCAACACTTGGAACAGGTGGGTTGCGACCATGTCGCGGATGGCGCCGGTCTGGTCGTAGAACGCCCCCCGGCCCTCGATCCCGATGTCCTCGGCGACCGTGATCTCCACGCTGCCGATGTAGCGGCGGTTCCACACCGGCTCGAACAGCCCGTTCGCGAACCGGAAGGCCAGGATGTTCTGGACCGTCTCCTTGCCCAGGTAATGGTCGATCCGGAAGACCTGCGACTCGTCGAACACCTCGTGGATCACGCGGTTCAGCTCCCGGGCCGAGGCCAGGTCACGCCCGAACGGCTTCTCGAACACGATCCTCGCCTCCCGGTGCAGCCCGGCCTCCGCCAGGCGGTGGACGATGTCCGGGTAGGCGGCGGGCGGCGTGGCCGCGTGGAACAACCGCCCCCCCGCCGTGCCCTGGTGCTCGTCGGTGGACGCCAGGTGCTCGACCAGGTGGTTCATGGCGCCTTCGTCCGCGAACTCGCCGGGCACGTACGACAGGTGCTCGGCGAACTCGCGCCACACCTCGCCCTCGGGAGCCTGGTGGCCGTACATCTTGATCCCCTCACGTGCCACCTCGCGGAACTCCTCGTTCGTCATCTCGGTCCGGGCGTAGCCGACGATGGCGAACCCCTCGGGCAGCTGGCCTTGCACGAACAGGTGATACAGGGAGGGGAGCAGCTTGCGTTTCGTGAGGTCGCCGGACGCGCCGAAGATGACCACGGCCTGAGGCGCGAGCGGCTGGATCATCTCTCGCCCTCCTCCGTCTTCACGGCGTGGCCACCGAACTCATTCCGCAGCGCCGCGATGACCTTCGCGCTGAAGGACTCCTCCTGGCGGGATGAGAACCGGTTGAACAACGCGACGGCGGTCACGGGGGCCGGCACGTTCTCGTCGATGGCGGCCTGCACGGTCCACCGCCCCTCGCCGGAGTCCTCGACGTAGCCCTTGATCCTCTCCAGCCGAGGGTCCTTCTCCAGCGCCTCGTTCAGCAGGTCGAGGAGCCAGGACCGCACCACGCTCCCGTACCGCCAGATCGACGCGATCCGGAGGAGGTCGAGATCGAACCCGGACCGCTGGAGGATCTCGAAGCCCTCGCCGTACGCGGCGAGCAACCCGTACTCGATGCCGTTGTGGACCATCTTCACGAAGTGGCCGGCGCCGGAGAGCCCCACGTGCGCGTACCCGCCGTCGGGCGCGAGCGCGAGGAACGCCGGCTCGACCAGCTTCACCGCGCCGGGGTCGCCCCCCACCATCAGGCAGTACCCGTTCTCCAGACCCCAGATGCCTCCGCTCGTCCCGCAGTCCACGAACCGGATGCCGGCGGCCTCGAGCTGCCCGGCTCGCCGCATCGAGTCCTTGTAGAAGGAGTTCCCCCCGTCCACGACGACGTCCCCCGAGGAAAGCAGCCCCCCCAGCTCGCGGACGGTCGTCTCGGTGATCTCGCCGGCCGGGACCATCAGCCACACCACCCGAGGAGCCTCCAACCTCGACACCAGGTCCTGGAGCGACGACGCGCCGGCCGCCCCCGCCTGGACGGTGCGGTCGACGGCCTCAGGGCTGGGGTCGAACGCCACCACCTCGTGGCCGTGCCGAAGCAGCCGGGCGGTCATGTTGCCGCCCATCCGTCCCAGTCCCACCATCCCGAGCTTCATCCCTCGCCTCCCGCCACCGGCAGCACCTCGATCCATCCCTCCTCCACCCGCACCGGGTACAGGGGAACGGGATCTTCCGCGGGACCTTCGACCGGCTCGCCGGTTCGAAGGTCGAATGCGCTCCCGTGGCACGGACACACCACGGTGTCGGCCACGTCGTCGAGCTCGCCCTCGGAAAGCAGGCAGCCCTCGTGGGTGCATTCGTCGCCCAGCGCGAACAGCTCGTTCTCGATGTGCGCCACCGCGACCCGGCCCGGAGGGAGCTCATAGGAGCGAAGCTCGCCGTCGGGGACCTCTGCAACCGCCCCAACCCGGATGTAGTCCGCCATCGTCCCTCCGTCTCCTCCGCACCGTCGTTCCCGCCGTTCCCGCCGTTCGGGTAACACTACCCCCGTGCCGGAACTGCCCGAGGTCGAGACGTACCGCCGGTTCTTCGCGGAGCACGCTGCGGGCCGGATGGTGCGGGCGGTGGACGTCGCGGACCCGGCAATCGTGCGAAACGCGCCGCCGGGGGCCCTGGACCGAGCGCTCCGGGGCCGCCGATTCGGGGAGCCGCGCCGTCACGGCAAGTGGTTGCTGTGCCCTGTGGACGGGCCGGTGCTGCTCGTTCACTTCGGCATGACCGGAGACCTGGTCTGGTCGGGCGCGGAGCCCGAACGGCACCGCCACGACCGGCTGGTGCTC
>DASWJF010000163.1:0-1635 GCA_036397275.1 Actinomycetota bacterium | reverse complement strand
CACGCCCCGCTGCCGCAGGCCATGGTCTCGCCGACCCCGCGCTCCCACACCCGAACCCGGAGGCCGTCGCCTTCCACCGCCACGAACTCCACGTTGGTCTTCTCCGGGAACAGGTCGTCGTGCTCGACGGCCGGCCCGATCCCGTGCACGTCCACCCGCTCCGGGTCCTCTTCCACGAACAGGACGAGATGGGGGTTCCCCATCGACACGGCGCTGGCCTTGAACGTCCGCCCCATGGCGTCGAACGGCTCGGCCAGGAAGCCCTCGCCGGCCGGCCCCCGCATGGGGATGTCCCTCCGGGCGAAGGCGGGAGGTCCCATGCCGACGGTGACCGACCCAACCACCCCATCCTCCACGTGGAGCGACACGTGCTTCAGGCCCGCGCGGGTCCCGACGTCCAGCTCGGTCCGGTCCGTGTGGCCCCGCTCGAACACCATCTTCGCCACGCAGCGGATGCCGTTGCCGCACATCTCGGCCACGCCGCCGTCGGCGTTCCGGTAGTCCATGAAGAAGTCGCCATCGCCGGTGCGCGTCACCCGGATGACCCCGTCGGCTCCCAGTCCGAAGTGCCGGTGGCACAGCGCAGCGACGAGTCCGGGGGTGAGGGGCCGCTCGTCGCCGAGGTCCTCGAGCATCACGAAGTCGTTGCCGGTCCCGTGGTACTTCCACACCCGAAGCTCAGTCACCCTGGAGGTACTCCGACAGCTCGTCCACGATCGCCGCGGCGCCGTGCTCATCGGCCGCGAACCACCGGATCCTGGGGTCCCGCCGGAACCACACCATCTGGCGGCGCGCCAGCTCCCTCGTCCGCTTGACCGTCTGCGCCAACGCCTCCTCGAGCGAGACCTTGCCCTCGAGGTGGCGCGCGAACTCAGCGTACCCGATGGCCTGGCTGGCGGTGAGCCATCCGAGCAACCCTCGATCGAGCAGCATGCGAACCTCGTCGGCGAACCCCGCCTCCACCATCGCCCGAACCCGGGCCTCGATCCGGCGCGCCAGGGCGGCCCGGGGAACGTCCACCCCGGCGGCGCGGACCCGTTCGGCCGGATACCGCTCCCAGGCCTCGGCGTAGCTGGACATGGGCCGCCCCGTCACCGCGGCCACCTCCAGCGCGCGAACGGTCCGCCGCACGTTCGAGGGCTCGATCCTGGCCGCGGCCACCGGGTCGAGGCCGGCCAGGCGCTCGTGCAAGCGCTCCGGCCCGAGCACCGCGGCCTGCGCTTCGAGCTCCCCCCGGGCCTCCGGGTCCGTCCCGGGGAACCCCAGGTCGTCTACCGCGGCCCGGAAGTACAGGCCCGAGCCGCCCACCAGCATCACCCGGCGGCCCCGGCTCTCGATCCCCTCGATGGCCTCCCAGGCCAGCCGCTGGTACCTGGCCACCGAGAAAGGCTCCTCCGGGTCCGCCACGTCAAGCAGGTGGTGCGGCACCCGAACCCGCTCCGCCGGTCCGGGCTTGGCCGTTCCCACGTCCATCCCCCGGTACACCAGCATCGAGTCCACCGACACGAGCTCGGCCCCCAGGCGTTCCGCGATGACCATCCCGGCCTCGGTCTTGCCGGAGGCGGTGGGGCCGACCAGCGCGAGGAGCGGTCGTTCCCCGGCCATCAGCCGGCGGCGGCGGGCTCGCGTTGCGAG
>DASWJF010000162.1:0-7405 GCA_036397275.1 Actinomycetota bacterium | reverse complement strand
CTGGCGGTCGTCCCGCCGCTTCTCCACCAGGCTGGCGATCTCCCGGTACGGGCCCGGGTACAACGTCTTGAACGACAGGTCCTCCAGCTCCCACCTGACCTGCTGCACGCCGAGGCGATGCGCGAGCGGCCCGTAGATCTCCAGGGTCTCGGTGGCGTTCTCCCGCTGCTTCCCCGGAGGGAGCGCTCCCAGGGTCCGCATGTTGTGCAGCCGGTCGGCCAGCTTGATCAGCAGGACCCGGATGTCGCCGGCCATGGCCACGATCATCTTGCGGACGTTCTCGGCCTGCTCCTGCTCGCGGGACTTGAACGTGATGGCCTGGAGCTTCGTGAGGCCGTCGACGATCCGCGCCACGTCGGGGCCGAACTCCGTCTCCAGCTCATCCAGCGTGACGTCGGTGTCCTCCACGACGTCGTGGAGGAGCGCGGCGGAGAGCGTGGTGGTGTCCAGGCCGAGGTCCGCCAGGACCTGCGCCACGGCCAGGGGGTGCTCGATGAAGTCCTCCCCCGACAGGCGCTTCTGGCCGGCGTGGCGGGCCTCGGCGAACCGATAGGCCCGCTCGATCTCCTTGACGTCGGCCTTCGCGTTGTAGGACCGGACGGCGCGCAGGAGCGACTCGAGCCCCTCCCGCGGCGGCGCCTCCTCGGTAGCGGGCCGCAGCCGCGAGAGCAGCCCGCCGCGGCGTTCCGTCCTGGCTTCCTCCCGGCTGTCCACTGCCCGCCTCCTCTTGAGAAGGAGTGTAGCCGGGAAGCTCTGAACTCAGTAGTTGATCAGCGAGAACAGCTCGTAGCCCTCGAGCTGCTTCCGTCCGTTCAGGAAGCCCAGCTCGATCAGGCAGGCGATACCGACGACCTTCCCCCCGATCCGCTCCACCAGCTTGGCGGTGGCCCGGGCCGTTCCGCCCGTTGCCAGCACGTCGTCCACGATCAGCACCCGCTCCCCGGTCCTCACGCCGTCCCGATGGATCTCCAACGTGGCGGTTCCGTACTCGAGCTCGTACTCCTCCGCTTCCGTCTCCCACGGCAGCTTGTCCTTCTTGCGGACCGGCACGAACCCCGCGCCGAAGTGGTACGCGACCGGGGAGGCCAGGATGAACCCCCGGGCCTCGATCCCCACCACCTTGTCCACGTTGCCCCGGCCGAAGTGCACGACGATGAGGTCGATGACCGTGGAGAACGCGATCTCGTCGGCGAGCAGCGGCGTGATGTCCTTGAACACGATCCCCGGCTGAGGGAAGTCCGGCACCTCACGGACCAACGACTTGATCTGCTCGATGTCCACGTCCTACCTCCGCTTGCGCTTCTTCTTCGGCCTCGGTCGGGGCCGCTGCGTGCCCTGCCCCGAACGGGCCGCGCTCCTCGTTGCCGCCGCAGGGCCCACGGCCGACGGAACGGTCTCCCCGCCGTCGGTCACATCCTCGCTCTCCACCGCGGCCCTCGCGGGGACGGCCCGGAGGGGCCGCCCTGCCGCCGCGCGCGCGGCCGCCCGGGTCCGAATCTGCGCGAACTTCGGCTCCCGCTCCTTGACCACGGCCAGGATGGGCGCCGCCACGAAGATCGAGGAGTAGGCGCTCGAGACCGCGCCGACCAGCATGGCGAAGGCGAAGTCCTTCAGCGTGGCCCCCCCGAACAGCAGGAGCGAGAGGATGGGGAAGATCACCACGAGCGACGTGTTCACGGACCGCATGAACACCTGGTTCAGCGAGGTGTTCACGAGCCCGGCGTACGTGTCCTTGGCCAGCATGGCCGGCGACTCGGTGTTCTCCTTGATCTTGTCGTAGATCACGACGGTGTCGTACAGCGAGTACCCCAGGATGGTGAGGATGGCGATGACCGTGGCCGGCGTGACCTCCCGTCCGGTCAGCGCGTACACGCCTGCGGTGATGATCACGTCGTGCAGCATCGCCGCCTGGGCCCCGACCGCCATCTTCCACTCGAACCGGAACGAGATGTAGAGCGTGATGGCGACGAGCACGACGAGCAGGGCCTGGAGGGCCTTTCGAGAGATCTCGGATCCCCAGGTGGGACCGACGTCGGTTCGGCTGATGTCGACGGGACCCACCCCGGCCTGCTCGGCCAGGGCGTCGATCAGCCGGGTTCGCTCGACGTCGGAGAGCTCGGTGAGGCTGGACGTCCGGATCGAGATCCGGTTCCCCCCGACGATCTGCACCTCCGAGCCGCCCAGGCTCCAGGGAGACCGCGCCAGCACCGACTGCACCTGGTCGACCGTCACGCCGCTCTCGTTGTCGTACGTGAGCTGGGAGCCGCCCTCGAAGTCGATGGACAGGTTCAGCCCACCGCGGAATACCAGCCCAGCCAGGGAGAGCAGGAGGACCGCCCCCGAGAGCAGGAACCACCACCGCCGGTGCTCGATGATCCGGAAGCGCGGCTCCCGGTGACCGCGGAACATGGCCACGGCGTGGCGGAGGTTCACCTCGAACCCCCCGCCACCGGCACCGCCTCGCCGGGCAGCCGCTCCGCCGCCACGCCGCTGGTCAACCCGAACCCGGGCAGGTTCACCAGCCGGTCGCTCCGAGCGATCAGGAACACGGTTGGACGCTTGAAGAAGTACACGACGAACAGGTCGAGGAGCGTCGCCACGCCGAGGGTCAGCGCGAACCCCCGGACCGAGCTGATGGCCGTGAGGTACAGGATGATGGCGGCCAGGGCCGTCACGATGTCTGCGGCCACGATCGTCTTGTAGGCGCGCTTGAAGGCGGGCTGCACGGCCGCGCGGGGCGTCTTGCCGTGGCGCACCTCGTCCTTCAGCCGTTCGAAGAACACGATGTAGGAGTCGGCCGTCACACCGAGCGAGATCACCAGGCCGGCCACGCCGGCCAGCGTGAGCGCGTAGCCGAAGGCCCGGCCGGCGATCGCCACCAAGGCTATGGCCATGATGGCCCAGATGGTCATCCCGAACCACGCCACGACGCCGAGGAGGCGGTAGTAGAACAGCAGGTACAGCGCCAGCAGGATGAGCCCGGCGATCCCGGCTACCAGGCCCTGGCGAAGCGACTCGCGTCCCAGGGTCGGGCTGACCGTCTGCACCTGCTCCTTCTTCAGGTTCACCGGAAGGGCGCCGGCGTTCAGCTGGGTGGCCAGGTCCTGGGCCCGGGTCTTGGTGAAGCTCCCCGTGATCACGCCGTTACCGCCCGTGATGGCGTTCTGGACGGTGGGCGCCGAGACGACCTCGTTGTCCACGACGATGGCGAGCTGCCTGCCGACCAGACGCTCCGTGACCTCGGCGAACGTGCTCGCGCCCTCCTCCGTGAGGGTGAAGTCGATCTGCCAGCCCGTCCCCACGCTGGTCTGGCTCCCGGTGTCCAGGACCGCCGTGGCCCTCCTGATCATGTCGCCGGTGACCTCCACCGGTCCCAGGCGGTACTTCTCGCCTTCCCGGCCCAAGAAGACGACGGTCTGGTCCTTCAGGGCGTCGAACGTGCAGGTCTCCGAGTCGCGCTCCGCGGCCGTCCCGCACGTCACGGGGGTCGCCGCGAACTCCGGCGTGCCCACTTCCATGACCTGGAGCACCTCTCGCTGTTCGAGCCGGGCCGTGGTGCCGATCACCTGGAGCAGCCTCTCCTGGCCGGTCTCCTGTAACTTGGCCTCCGCCTCGTCACGGGACAGGAAGCACCCGAGGTCCGTCCCGGCCGAGCTGAGGACGCAGAACTCCGCGGTCTTCCGATCCACGGACAGAGACGCCAGCACCCCCTCGGCCTCCGCCTCCTGCGCGTAGCACGCGGGCCCGTCGGGACCGGCGAGCGGCGACCCGACCGGCGAGGTCACGCAGTACCGGAACCCCTCTTCGAGCTGGATCTCGTCCTTGGCCTTTTCCGCCGCCCGTTCCGTCTCGAAGCACATGTCGCTCGGGAAGCCGCTCCCGGAGAAGCAGAACCGGTCTCCGGTCTCGACGATCCGGGCCGAGTTCAGGGCGGTCTGGGCGGCGGTTCGGTCCTGGAAGCACGGAAGGGCGAACCCCTCCAGGCCGGTCAGGCACACCTCGGACACCGTGTGTTCGACGCTCGCATCGTCGAGCCGTGCCCGCGCCTCGTCCTCACTCGAGAAGCACTCGAACAGGATGTCCCCGCCGGTCAGGCAGTGCTGCAGCTTGGGCCGTTCCTCGATGGTGCCGCGGGCCAGCCCGGGGAGCTGGGCCTCGATCGTGGTCCCCGACAGGAACAGGAGCGGCTCGCCGACCCCGAAGGCGTCCACCCGGTTGCGGATGCTCTCCAGGGCCCGTTCCATGACGGCTCCGGGCGTCCCATCCGGCGCCGACAGGATGACGGACACCCCGCCCTCGAGGTCCAGGCCGAGCACCGGCCGGACCCCGACCGCGAACGCCGCGATCGAGCCGGCCACCAACAGGCCGACGAACCCGATGGACAGCCAGAGGTTGCGGGCGGTCCGCCTCACGCCAGCTGGGCCCCGTTGATGGTGAGCTTGAACTTGCAGTCGAGCACCTCGGCGGCCCTCCGGCACATCTGCATGCGGCCCAGGAAGATCTCGAAGTACTCCATGACCTGGCTGATCTCGGTGTCGATGGTGAGCTCGAGGGTGATCGTCTTGGCGATCGAGTCGACCCGCAGGAACGACTGCTCGGCCGCGAAGTTCACGCGGTCGTGGATGTCGAACTCGATCTGGCCCGACTTTCGGACCCGGCTGCGATGCACGTCGGACTTGTCCGCCAGGATCACCGCGGCGGCCACCGGCGACACCTTGGCCCCGTTGTCCTCCTCGTGGTTGGCGATGGCCGAGACGATGACGGCCAGATCGCTCGGCGGGACCTGGTTCCGGAGCGCCTCGTACACCAGCACCGCCCCGGTCTGGCCGTGCATCTCGCGGGAGACCATGTTTCCCGCGTCGTGGAGATAGCCGGCCACGGCGGCCAGGCTGCCCGTATGCTCGTCGAACCCCGCGCGCGTAAGGACGTTGTAGGCGATGCGGGCGGTGAGGTTGGCGTGGCGGAACCCGTGCTCGGTGTAGCCCAGCCCCTCCATCACCCTGTCGGCCGCGGTGATGAACGTGGAGAGCTCCGGGTGGGCTTGGACCTTCTCCAGGGTGATGGCCTCGAACGCGGGCTCTGCCTGCTCCCGCCTCGGCGACGACGCCGCCCTCGACGACGCCTCCGGAACCGCGTCGGCGCTCCCCTTCACGGCCGGCTGCCGGCCTCCTCGTCGGAGCCCTCGTCGGTCCCGTCGTCCCCGTCACCCTCGTCCTCGACCAGGCGTTGGGAGATGGATCGGCGGAGCATCCGGACCTCGGTCCCCGGGGCGATCTCCACGGTGACCGTGTCCGTGTCCTCGTCGATCCTCTTCACCGTCCCGAACATGCCGCCGCCGGTCATGACCTCGTCGCCGACCCGGAGGCGGGCGAGGAGGCCCTGCTGCTGGCGCTGGCGCATCCGCTGGGGCCGGATGAGCAGGAAGTAGAACACCCCCCCCATGAGGACGAGGGGGAAGAGCAGGCCGACCAGCGAGCCACCCTGCCCGTCCGAGGCTTGGGCCAGGATCGAGATCATCGAGATGCCTTTCGTTGCAGGGAACGAACCCGCAGCATACAGGCTACCGCGGGCACCGCCGAAAGGGTCCGTTAGGAGAGCGGAAGGGCGCCCTCGGCCGCCACCCCGAGGTGCCGGTAGGCTCGCTCCGTGGCCACCCGGCCTCGCGGCGTTCGCTTGAGGAGCCCCAGCTGCAGCAGGTACGGCTCGTAGACGTCCTCCACCGTATCGGTCTCCTCCCCCACCGCTGCGGCGAGCGTCGAGAGGCCGACCGGCCCGCCGCCGAACTTGTCGATCACCGCCGACAGGATGGCGAGGTCCAGCTTGTCCAGGCCCTCCTCGTCCACGTCGAACAGCTCGAGGCCGCGCCGGGCCACCTCGCCGTCGACGGCTCCGTCGTGGCGAACCTCGGCGAAGTCGCGAACCCGCCGGAGGAGCCGGTTGGCGACGCGGGGCGTGCCCCGCGACCGCCGGGCGATCTCGCCGGCCCCCTCCGTGTCCACGCGCACGCCGAGGATGCCAGCGGAGCGGCGGACGATCCTCGCCAGGTCGTCGCGGGAGTAGTAATCGAGGCGGGGGGAGAACCCGAACCGCTCCCGGAGCGGGAGGGTGATCATCCCCGGGCGCGTGGTGGCCCCGACCAGCGTGAACCGGGGGAGGTCCAGGCGGATGCTTCTGGCGCTTGGCCCCTTGCCCAGCACCACGTCGAGCTTGTAGTCCTCCAGCGCGGGGTACAGCACCTCCTCCACGGCCCGGGGCATCCGGTGGATCTCGTCGACGAACAGTACGTCGCCCTCCTCCAGGTTCGTGAGGATGGCGGCGAGATCGCCGGGTCGGTCGAGCACCGGCCCCGACGTTGGCCGAAACGCCACCCCCAGGGCGGTCGCCACGATGCCGGCGAGCGTGGTCTTGCCGAGCCCGGGCGGCCCCGAGAACAAGAGGTGGTCAACCGTCTCGCCCCGGGCCCTCGCCCCCTCCACCAGCAGGGCGAGCTGCTCCTTGATCCGTTCCTGGCCCACGAACTCATCGAGCGTCCGGGGCCGAAGCGCCGCGTCGAACTCGCGCTCCTCCGCCGAAAACTCCGGCTCGACGATCCGTTCCTCGGCCATGGTGCGCTACCCCCGCCCGACGCGCTGGAGCGCCTCGCGAAGCAGCTCCTCCGCCGGCCGCTCGCCGTTCGCCCCCAGCCCGGCCATGGCCTCGCTCGCCTCCTGAGACGACAAGCCGAGCGCGAGGAGGGCCTCGCGCACGTCGGACAGCGGGCCCTCCACGATCACCACGTCGCCGCCCAGCCGGTCCTTCAGGTCCAGCACCACGCGTTGCGCCACCTTCTTCCCCACTCCCGGCACCACCGTGAGCGCGGCCACGTCGCCTGCTGCCACCGCGCGGCGGAACGCGTCGGGGGAAAGAACCGACAGGAACGACAGCGCGACCTTCGGCCCCACCCCATTCACCGTGACCAGCAAGTCGAACAGGGTCCGCTCGTCGTGGGAGGCGAATCCGTAAAGGACCATTGCGTCGTCGCGGACCTGCATCCGGGTGAACAGCCGGGCCGGCCTGCCCACCGGGGGAAGCGTCCCCGCGGTGGACGCCGAGACCTGCACCTCGTAACCGACCCCGCCCACGGACACCACGACGCGCCCGCCCGACTTCTCGGCGACGTCGCCGTCAAGGAACGAGATCACCGCGCTCCCGCGATCTTCGACGCGCGCCGCAGGCGCGATTGATGGAGGTGGCACAGGGCGACGGCCACTGCATCGACGGCGTCGGCCTGCTCCGGGACGCCCTCCACCCGGTGGGCCCGGACCAGGGCAGCCCGCACCCGGTCCTTCTCCGCGGTCCCCGAGCCGGTCACGGCCATCTTCACCTCGAGCGGCGCATACTCCTCGACCGGCACCCCCGCCTCCGC
>DASWJF010000161.1:0-7143 GCA_036397275.1 Actinomycetota bacterium | reverse complement strand
CCCCGGGCGAACCGGTCCAGCGAGAGCGCCGACACGTCCACCGACCGGGCCCCGCCCTCCACGATCATCTCGGCCAGGAGCTTGCCCACGATGGGTGCGTGCTGGAACCCGTGGCCGCTGAACCCGTTGGCCAGGTATAGGCCTTTGGGATCGGCCACCGGTCCAAGGATTGGATGCCGGTCCGGGGTCATCTCGTACAGGCCGGCCCACATCGACGCGATACCGGCCTGCTCCAGTGGTGGGAACACGCGAACCGCCGTGGGCAGCAGCTCCTCCGTCACGAACGCCTCATCGACGGACGTATCGAAGGAGGGGCGCTCCCCGGGGCTCCCCATCCCCATCAGCACCCCGGGACCCTCTCGGTGGAGGTAGAAGCTCGTATCGGCGTCGATCACGAGCGTCTTCCGCTTCGGCGCGCCGGCGAACGGCCCGGTGACCACGACGACCCGAGGGATCGGCTCCAGGGGCACCTCGACACCACACGTCGCCGCCAACAGACCGGCCCACGGGCCGGCCGCGTTCACCACGACGGGAGCCGAAACGCCGCCGGCGGGCGTCGCGACGCCGGTCACCCGGCCCCCGGCAGACTCGATGGCGGTCACCTCCGCGCCGGTCTCGATCTCCGCGCCCGCCCGCCGGGCGGCGCTGGCGTAACCGATCGTGAGGCCCGAGGGGTCGGCGATCCCGTCGTCGGGACAGAAGGCCGCGCCCACCATGCCCTCCGTCGAGATCCCCGGTGCGATGGCCGCCGCCTCCTCCGGGGCGAGCAGCCGGGCGTCGACCCCCATCGACCGCTGGAGCTCGGCCGCGGCCACGAACCCCCTCCACGCTTCCTCCCGGCGGACCAGGAACAGGTAGCCGTCCTGGGTCACGTCGAGGGGGAACCCGTGGGTCTCCTGGAACGAGAGGATCATCGGCACGCTCGCCAGCGAGAGTCGGATGTTCAGTTCGCTGGAGAACTGGTGCCGGAAGCCACCCGCACACGCCCCGGTCGAGCCGGTTCCCAGGGCGTTGGCCCGCTCGAGCAGGAGGACCCTCCCAGCCCCGGCTGCGGCGAGGTGGTAGGCGGCGCTCACGCCGACCACCCCCCCTCCCACCACGACGACGTCGGCCGTCCTCACAAGCCCAGCCGGTCCACGGCGGCCCGGGCCACGACGAGGTCCTCGAAGGCCACCCCCACCGACTTGAACACGGTGACGTCGTCGGGGCCGCGACGAACGGGGGCGCCCTTCACGACCTCCGAGAGGTCCGCAACGATATGGTTCGCCCCTACCACACCGGCTCGCATGGGGATCAAGAGATCGCCCGCCTCGGCCAGGGCGGCCTCGCGGGTCTCCACCACCACCCGCCCGCGGCGGACCGTCTCCTCGTCCAGCTCCCGGGTGTCCGGCGTGTACGCCCCCACCGCGTTCACGTGCGCCCCTTCCGGGAGCCGCACGCCGTCGAACACCGGCGTCTGGCTGGTCGTGCACGTGCAGACGAGGTCGGCGTCGGCCACGTCTTCCGGCGTGCCGGTAGTGGTCTCGAGGCCCATCTTTCTGGCGGCCTCCGCGAGCTCGTCGGCCCGCGCTTCGGTCCTCGACACGACGGTCACCCGTTCCACGGGCCGTACGGCCCGCATGGCGTCCAGGTGCGAGCGGGCTTGCGTCCCCGCCCCGAAGATCACCAGGCTCGAGGCGCCGGGCAGGGCCAGGTGGCGGGTGGCGAGGCCGGACACCGCAGCGGTGCGGAGGGCCGTCAAGGCGGCGCCGTCGATGGCCGCCTCGGGCTCCTGGGTCTTCGGAGCGAACAGCACGTACACCCCCTGGATCAACGGCAGCCCCAGGCCGGGATTCGACGGGGTCACCGTGACGAGCTTCACCCCCGCCCCGTGGAGCCCCGCCGCCGGCATCGTGAGGAGGGTGCCGGAGCCCGTGTCGATGTGGCCGCGAAGCGGCGCCACGGGCAGCGGGCCGGAACCGAACGCCGCCTCCAGCGCATCGACGGCAGCCTCCATGGGGAGGAGCCGACGCAGATCGTCGGCCTCGATCAGGGGGAGCCTCATCTACAGCTCCCCGAGGTACGCCTCCCGCATCAGGGGGTTGGTCAGCAGGTTCTGGGCCGTGTCGGCCAGCACGACCTGCCCGGTCTGGAGCACGTACCCGCGATCGGCGATGGACAGCGCCATGTTCGCGTTCTGCTCGACCACGAACACCGTCCGCCCCAGGCTCCGGATCGTCTTGATGATCTCGAAGACCTGCTCGACCAGGATGGGGGCCAGCCCCATCGACGGCTCGTCCATCAGCAGGACCTTCGGGTCCGCCATGAGCGCCCTGCCCATGGCCACCATCTGCTGCTCGCCGCCGGACAGCGTCCCCGCCTTCTGCTTCAGGCGCTCGCGGATCCGCGGAAACGTCTCGAGGATCTGCTCGCGGTCCTCCCTGACCTTCTGTCCGTCCCGGCGCTGGAACGCCCCGAGGTCGAGGTTCTCGGAGACCGTCATGCTGGCGAACAGGCGTCGGTTCTCCGGGACCATCGAGATCCCCCGTCGGACGATCTCGGCCGTCGGGAGGCCGCTCACGACCTTGCCGTCGAGCCGGACCTCGCCCTGTGACGGCTTCACGTACCCGAGGATCGTCTTCAGGGTCGTGGTCTTGCCGCTCGCGTTCCCGCCGAGCAGACACACCATCTCGCCCTCGTAGATCTCGACGTCCACGTTCCGCAGCACCGCAACGAGGCCGTAGTGCGTGCTCACGTTGCGGAGCTCGAGGATCGGGCGGCTGTCGTCTCCCGAAGGAGCCTGGTGCGCCGGTGCGGGAAGAGCCTCCGCCGCAACCGATCCGGCCTCGGTCTCGGCAGGACGGTCGTTGGTCTCGCGTCCGGTCGTCGTCTCGTCCCTCATCCGGCGGCCTTCGTCCCGAGATAGGCCTCGATCACTTGAGGGTCGTTCGCCACGTCCTCGTAGGTGCCTTCGGCGATCTTGCGCCCGTAGTCGAGCGCGATGACCCGGTCCGATACGCCCTTCACGACCCGCATGTCGTGCTCGATCACCAGCACCGTGAGCCCACGCTCGTCTCGCATCCGGACGATGTGGTCCCGGAGCTCGATGGTCTCCCGCGGGTTCATCCCCGCGGTTGGCTCGTCGAGCAGCAGGAGGAGCGGGTCGGTGGCCAGCGCGCGGGCCATCTCCAGCCGGCGCCGGTTCGCGTACGAGAGCGAGAACGCGGGTTGCTCCTGCCGGTATCCCGCCAGCCGCGAGCCGAAGAACTCGAGCGACTCCTTGGCCCGCTGGCGGATGCGCTCCTCCTCGCGCCTCGTTCCGGGCGGGCGAAAGATGGCCCCGAACACTCCCGACCTCGATCGGCTGTGCTGGCCGACCATGGCATTCTCGAGGACGGTCATGTTCGAGAACAGGTGGACGGTCTGGAACGTGCGGCCGATCCCCATACGGGTGATCTGGTTCGGCGCGAACCTGACGATGCTCTGCCCGTCGAACAGGACGTCTCCCTCGTCGGGGCCGTAGAGGCCGGTCACGACGTTGAACATCGTGCTCTTGCCGGCGCCGTTCGGGCCGATCACCGAGACGATCTCGCCCCGGTCGACGTGCATGTCCAGCCCGGACAGCGCGTAGAGGCCGCCGAAATGCTTCGCGACGTTGCGCAGCTCGAGCAGGTGCGGCTCGTCGACGCTCACGTCAGGTCTTCCTGCTCGACCCCGAGCGGGCCTCCCGGCAAGGCCCCCACGGCCGCCGCCTCGTCGGCGCCTTCGGCGAACCGTCTCACCCACTCGTCCTGCGCCGCCTCCTCCTCGTGCAGCTCGCGCATCCGGCGAACGTTCGGCAGCAGGCCCTGCGGCCGCAGCACCATGATCGCCACCAGCACGGCTCCGTAGATCAGCAGCCGGAACTCCTCGAACTCGCGGAGGAGACCGGGCAGGCCGATCAGGACGAGCGCGCCGGCGACGACGCCCGGGAGGCTCCCCAGGCCGCCAAGGATCACCACGGCGAGCGCGGTGATGGATACGAGGATCTGGAAGCTGGCCGGAGTGAGGGAGCCGATCTGGACGGCGAACAGGGCACCGCCCAACGATCCCACCGCGCCGCCCATGGCGAAGGCGAGGAGCTTGTACTTCGTGGTGCTGACTCCCATCGCATTGGCGACCTGCTCGTCTTCCCGCATGGCGTTCCACGCCCGGCCGATTCGAGACGCCGACAGTCGCCACGAGACGAACACCGCGAGCACGACAAACGCGAGCGCCAGATAGTAGAAGTGCTGCGGCTGCCGGAACCCGTAGTCGCCGATGGCGGCGTTCGTGACCCCGCGCATCCCCTGCGGGCCTCCGACAACCGGCTGCAGCCATCGGGACTCCGCGAGAACGCGGACGATCTCGCCGAGCCCCAGCGTGACGATCGCCAGGTAGTCGCCGCGCAGTCGCAGCACCGGGGCGCCGATCAGCAGGCCCATCCCGGCCGCGAGCACGACCACGATCCAGATCGCGAAGTAGAAGTTCAGGTCCATCGAGAACGCCGGTGCTGCGGATCCGGTCGTCGTGTTCAGCGTCGCCCCGGTGAGGAGCGCCATCATGTACGCTCCGAACGCGTAGAACGCGACGTAGCCGAGGTCGAGCAGGCCCGCGTAGCCGACGACGATGTTGAGTCCCAGCCCCAAGAGCACGAAGACCATCACGCTGCCGAGGACCTGAGAGATCACGGAGCCGAGAAGCACCGGCAGGATCACCAGCACGGCCAGTAGGACCACGAGGATCCCCGTCCGAGCGGCGGGTTCCTGCGCCATGGTTGCGCGGACCTTCTCCCGGGTCTCCTGCCCGCTTCGATGCCACAGGACATTGGCCCCGCCGGCGAGGACGAACAGCCCGATCGCGCCGCTCCAGGTGAGGCTCCTGGTCCTGCCGCTGTACAGAAAGTCTGGGTCGATGCCGAGCTCCTGCATGGCGACCGGCACGATGCGCTGCAACAGACCCATGAGGATCGCCGTGAACGCGCCGGCCGCGAGCGCGCCGGTCACCCTCCGTTCTCCGGTCCGCGCCAGCCCGCCGAGGGCACCCGCGACCACGCCGAGCCCCAGTAGGATCAGGACACCGACCGCAACGCCACGCTCGAACGTCACGAAGTCGATCACGGCAGGCGATGCCGCCACGAAGACCTGGCGGATCCGCGCCACGTCGAACCAGTCGGCGAACACGACCGCCGCGCCGAACAGCGCCGAGGTCACCAACCCGGTCACGGCCCCCGCGCCGGCCCCGGCCCGCGGACCTGCCGTGAGGCGCTCTCCGGCGACGACCCGGGGCCGAGCGACCAGGAACGCGGCGCCAAACGGCGGCAGGAACAGGAGCACGCGCCCCAGGGTGACCTGCTCGCCGACGAGGTTGAGGACGGCGAACCGGCCGATCAGACCAACCAAGGACAGGAAGATGAGCACGAAGCCGCCGGCAGCGCCGGCACGAAGCACCGAGCGGAGCGGGACGGGGCCCATCACACCTTCTCCGCCTCGCCCGTGCCGAGGATCCCCCCGGGCCGGAAGATCAGCACGAGGACGAGTACCAGGAACGTGAACGCCGGCTTCAGCTGGAACGGCGAGGGCACCTGGTAGCCCGTCAGGATGAGCGACGGCCCGAGCGACTCGAGGAGCCCGAGCGTGAGGCCGCCCAGCGCTGCCCCCGCGATGCTGCCGATGCCGCCGAGAACGGCCGCCGTGAACGCCGCGATGCCCGGCTGGAATCCCATGAAGAAGTTCACGGCCTCGAACGTCATGGCGAACAGGACGCCGGCTATCCCCGCCAGGACGCCCCCGATGGCGAAGGTGATCACGATGACCCGATCGACGTTGATCCCCATCAGGCTGGCGATCTCGCTGTCCTCGGCGACGGCACGCATGGACTTCCCGGTCGTCGTCTTCTCGATGAACAGCGTCAGGAGGACCACGGACACGAGCGCCACGAGGAAGACGACCACCCGGATCCTTGGGAACGCGACGCCGATGATCTCCCACCTGCCCTCGAGGAAGCCGGGCTTGGCGTATCCCCGGGTCTGGGCGCCGAAGAAACCTCGGGCCGTGTTCTGCAGGAACAGCGACGCACCGATCGCCGTGATCAGCGGGACCAGGCGCGGCGCCCCGCGGAGGGGGCGGTAGGCGATCCGCTCGAGCAGCACCGCCACGACGACGGACGTCGCGATCGCGACGCCGAGGATGATCGCGAGAGCGACGATCGGTTGCCGCTCCAGGAAGCCGCTCTCCTCGTACGCGTTCGCGAAGAAGTACGAGCCGAAGGCGCCGAACATGAACACCTCGCCGTGGGCGAAGTTGATCATCCGGAGGATCCCGTACACGAGCGTGTACCCCAGGGCGATCAGGGCGTAGATGGATCCCTGCGCGAGCCCCAGGACGATGAAGTCACCCCAGGCCCTCGCGGCGTAGCCCTGGCCCTCAGGGAGCGTGAGCGTCCTGTATGCGCCGACGCCGACCGTCGTCGCGATCGTCACGCCGAGAATCACGAGGATGATGCGCCGCCAGGGGAGCCGCTCCAGGCGGCCCAATTGCGCCACTCGGACCTGCTGGTCGGTGCCCATGTCGGCGAGCCTAGCCCATCACCCAACGCGACGCTGCGGGTGGGCCGTCGGCCCACCCGCAGCGTACCCTTCTGCCTTCCTAGGCGACGTCGGCCAGCGACTTCACGTCCGTGTAGACCGCGTCGGACGGCTTCTTGCCGCCCTCGACCGGCCAGTTCGGATACTTGAAGATGCCGATCGTGACGTCGGTCGCGCAGTCGCCGAGCGGGGTGCACGAGACGATCCCCGTGATCCCCTCGTACCCGGTGGTCGCGAGCACCGCGTCCTTCAGCGCCGTCCGCGGGATCGACAGGTTCCCGCCCTCGTCGATGGCCACCTCCTCGATCGCGGCGAACAGGACCTGCGACGCGTCGTACGCGTGCGCGTGGAACACTGAGGTCGGCTCGGTCCCGAACTGCGCCTCGTACGCGGGGAGGAACTCGTCGTTGTAGAACGCCCCTCCCTGGAACACGGTCACGTCGGGCGACGAGGCGTAGTAGTCGGCGGGTGCGTCACCCACCTGTCCCAAGAACGAGGTCTCCAGGCAGCCGTCGGCGCCCATGGAAACCGTGCCCTCCGGCAGGATGTCCGCGCCCTGG
>DASWJF010000160.1:0-3857 GCA_036397275.1 Actinomycetota bacterium | reverse complement strand
CGCACACGCCGACATCGTGCTGAGCGCCCACTCCCACAACTACCAGCGGTGGAAGCCGCAGGATCCGGAGGGGACCGCCGATCCCGGCCGGGGGATCCGCCAGTTCGTCGTCGGGACGGGCGGCGCGAGCAAGTACCCGCTCCGATCGGGCGCGAAGCCCTCGAACCTGGCCGCCGCCCAGGACGACGCGTTCGGGATCCTTCGGATCACGCTTCTACGGGCCAGGTACTCCTGGGAGTGGGTGACGGCGGCCGGCCAACCGGCTGGGTTCGAGGACGCGAAGACGAAGAGCGTCGGCTGCGTGTGACGGCGCTTACACTGCCCCCCATGAGATCGTTGGGAAACTTTCCTGACCCATTCCTGGCCGAGATCGCCGCCCAGCCGGAGTCCCTCCGCCGGGCCGCGGCCGGGCTCCTCGACCAGCGGCCCGCCCTGGAGCAGATCCGGGAGGCGGGGACCTCCGCCCGGATCCTCGTGTTCACCGGGATGGGAAGCTCGTACGACGCCTGCTACCCGGCCGTGAACGACCTCGCGGGCCGGGGGGTGCCGGCGATCCTGGTCGACACCGCGGAGCTCCTGCACTTCCGCCGTCCCATCCTCGGGCCCCAGACCCTGCTCGTGGTGGTGAGCCAGTCCGGCGAGAGCGTCGAGATCGTCAAGCTGGCCGCGGAGCTGGCGAAGCAGCGGGCCCGGCCGGTGGTCGTGTCGATCACGAACGGTCTCGCCAACGACCTGGCCAAGCGGGCCGACATCACGCTCGACACCGGGGCCGGCCCGGAGACCGGCCCGTCCACCATGACCTTCGCCGCGGCCATGGCGCAGCTCGCCGGGGTGGCCCGCCTGCTGGCCGGCGACAGCGTCGACACCGCCGTCGATCGAACCCGGACGGCCGCCGAGGGCGCCGCCCAGGCGGTGGAGCGGCTCCTGGACGATCCGGAGGCCGGTGCCGCCGAGCTCGCGGAGCTGCTCGGCGGCAAGGACGTGACCGTGGTGCTCGGCCGCGGCCCGGCACGGGCTGCGGCCGAGATGGGCGCGCTGATCCTGAAGGAGTGCGGGGTGATGGCCGAGTCCTTCGAGTCCGGAGCGTTCCGCCACGGCCCGCTCGAGCTCGCCGGCCCGGGGATGGCCGCCGTCGTGCTGGCCACCGAGCCGGAGACCCGCCGCCTGGACCTCGGCCTGGTGGCCGACCTGGTGGAGGCGGGGGCCGCGGTCCTCGTGGTCACGCCCGACGGGGAGGCCCCGAAGGGCGCCCACGCCATCGCCACCGGATACCAGGACCGAGCCCTGATGTCGGCGGTCGCGATCGTTCCGGTCCAGCTCCTCGCGTGGAAGCTCGCCGCGGCCGCCGGCCGCACGCCCGGCGTCTACACCCGGGCGTCCAAGGTGACCACCCGCGAGTGACGGTTCGGCTACGCGAAGGGTTCGCCCCCGGAAGGGTCGGCCTCGGCGAGGGGGATCCACACCTCCACGGTCGTCCCCCCACCGGGCTTGCTGTCGACCCGGCACCACCCGCCGGCCAGCTCGGCCCGCTCCACCATCGTGGGGAGCCCGATGTGCCCGGGCGCCGGGTTGGCCAGGCCGCCCGCCTCGAACCCTTTCCCGTCGTCGGCCACCCGGAGCTTGATCCCGCGATCCTCCGAAGCCACCAGCACGTCCAGGCGGCCGGCCCCGGCATGCTTCAAGGCGTTGGACACCGCCTCCTGGGCGATGCGGAACAAGATGGTGCGGACCTCGGCCGGCGGCTCATCCTGGAGCCGGTCGTCCACCGTGAACTCGAGCCCGGGGTCCCGGTCGGACAGGTACGTCCGGACCGCCGCGGCCAGCCCCTCCTGGTCCAGGGCCGGAGGGTGGAGCTCGAACAGGAGCTGCCGAAGGCGATCCGCCGCGAGCCGGAGCGTCTCGTGGATCTGCTCCACCTCGCGCAACAGCTCGGGGTCGTCCACCGTCCGCTTCAGCGCCGACAGGCGGAGGTCCGCGGCCGTGATCACCTGGATGGAGTCGTCGTGGATGTCCGCCGCGATGCGCCGGCGCTCCTCCTCCTGCGCCTCTTCCAATCGGACCAGCAACGCCCTCCGCTCCGCCGCCGAGCGCCGGACGTCCTCCAGGCTTCGCTTCAGCTTCTCCTCGGCCCGTTTCTGCTCGGTGATGTCGAGCATGATGCCGCGCCAGAACATCGGCTCGCCGTCCTCCTTTCGAACGAGCACCGCGTCGTCGCGGAGCCACACCACCCGTCCATCCGCGGCGAGCAACCGGTACACGTCGTGAAAGGGCTCGCCGGTCTCGTTGCACCGACGGGTCTCCTCGAGGACCCGCTCGCGGTCTTCCTCGTGGAGGCGGAGCAGCCACAGCGCGGGGTTGGCCCGCCACTCCTCGGCGGTGAACCCCAGGATCCGCTCGATCTGGGGGCTCGTGTAGAGGTTGGTGCTGAGGTCGTCGCCGGCGTCGAGGTACAAGATGGCCGGGATGCCCTCGGCCAGGTGGCGGTAGGTGGCCTCGGACTCCTCCAGGCCTCGCATGAACTCCGGCGACAAAGGGATCTGGCTCACAGCTTGTAGCCGAACCGGCGCAACATGGCCTTCCGCTCGGCGATGTCCTCCTCGTCCTCCACGCCTAACGGCGACCCGCCGTCCACCACGCCAAGGATGGCGCGACCCTGCTCGGTCTCCCCCACCACGACCTCGACCGGGTTCGCGGTGGCACAGTAGATGCGGCACACCTCGGGCACCATCTTCACGGCGTTCAGGACGTTGATGGGGAACCCCTCCCGGAGCAGGATCAGGAACGAGTGGCCGGCCCCGATGGCCTGCGCGTTCTTCACAGCGAGGTCGATCAGCCCCTGGTCGTTCCCGCTCCAGCGGACCAGCCTGGGGCCACTCGACTCGCAGAACGCGATGCCGAACTTGATGGTGGGCGAGGCCTGCACCACCGCCTCGTGGAGGTCCTCCACCGTCTTGATGAAGTGCGACTGGCCGAGGATGAAGTTCAACTCCTCCGGCTTCTCGAACCGGACGGTAGTGATGTCCATCGGTGGAGCCCCCTAAGGAAGCGCGCCGAGCCTGGAGAGTATCCCGGCGAGCAGCGAGATTCGAGGAACCACGCTGGTGAGGTCGATCCACTCCCGGGGGGCGTGGTCGTCCCCGCCCACCGGGCCCAGGCCGTCCAGCGTGGCGACGCCGGCCGCGGAGGTGGTGTTCGCGTCGGAGGCCCCGCCGGTGGCCGCGTCCCGGAGCTCGAACCCGAGCTCCCTCGCCACCTCCACGGCGAGCACCGCGAGCTTCGCTCCACCCGGTCCCTTCTCCATGGGCCGGTGCCACTTGCCGCCGGTCACGACGGCCGAGACGTCGGGGACGGTGTGGGTGCCGGCGATCCGCTCGACCTCGGCCTCCGCCGCGGCCAGGGTCTCCTCCTCCGGTGACCGGACGTCGACGTGGAGCTCACAGCGTTCGGGGACGACGTTCGGGCGCGTCCCCCCCTGGACGACGCCGGCATTCACCGTCACGCCCGGCCACCGGTCGTTCAGCGCGTGCAGCGCGATCACCTTGTGGGCGGCCTCGAGGATGGCGCTTCGGCCGCGCTCCGGCTCGACCCCGGCGTGCGCGGAGCGTCCCAGGACCTCGATCCGGTAGTCGGTCACGCCCTTTCGGGACGAGACCACGTCGCCGTTCTCCCTCGCGCCCTCCAAGACCAGCGCGACGTCCGCCTCCTTCGCCGCCTGACGGATGTGCGCCCGCGAGAAGGGCGAGCCGATCTCCTCGTCGGGGTTGCAGACGTAGGTGATGGAGCCGAACCCGTCGAACCCGGCCTCCTGGAGGACCTCGACGGCGAAGAACCCGGTGAGGAGCCCGCCCTTCATGTCG
>DASWJF010000159.1:0-2970 GCA_036397275.1 Actinomycetota bacterium | reverse complement strand
GGCGAGATCCACGCCATCGCGAAGCTCCTCGCGGAGCGGATCCCCGGAGCCCAGAAGCGGGTGATCGCGGGGGCCGACCACGTCGTCAACGTCCGCGCGCCGCAGAAGTTCAACCGGCTGGTGCTGGACTTCCTGGGGCTCGCGGATCTGGGGTGAGACGGGCCTGCCGGAGCTCGCGGTCGCCGGATCCCGATTACTTCCTGGACTCTTCTCTGGCCTTCTGGGCGTCGGCGATGATCTTGTCCGCGAGGTGCGACGGCACCTCCTCGTGGTGGGAGAAGCGCATGGTGAAGGCGCCGCGCCCGCCGGTCAGCGAGCGGAGGTCGATGGCGTAGCGAGCCACCTCGGCCTGGGGGACCAGCGCCTTGATCCCCTGCTTGCCGGCCCCGGCCGAGTCCACTCCCTGGATCTTGGCTCGCTTGGAGTTGAGGTCGCCCATGATGTCCCCCGTGTAGTCCTCCGGGACGATGACCTCGAGCTCCACGATGGGCTCGAGCAGCACCACGCCGGCATGCTGGGCCGCTTCCTTCAGGGCGAGCGAACCGGCGATCTGGAAGGCCATGTCCGACGAGTCCACGGTGTGGAACTTGCCGTCCACCAGCTTGACCCGGACGTCGACCATGGGGTTCCCGGACAGCGCGCCCTCCTGCATGGTCTTCACGATGCCCTTCTCCACAGAGCCGATGAACTGGGAGGGGATGGCGCCGCCGAAGATCTTGTCCACGAACTCGAACCCGGAGCCCCGGGGCAGTGGTTCGATCTCGATGTTGCAGACCGCGTACTGACCGTGGCCGCCGGTCTGCTTGACGTGCCGGCCGAGGCCCTTGCCCGGCGTCTTGACAGTTTCGCGGTAGGCGATCTTGGCGGGCGCCGTGGAGACCTCCACGCCGAACTTCCGCTTCATCCGCTCGATCATCACGTCCAGGTGGGCTTCGCCCATGCCGTAGATCACGGTCTCGTGGGTCTCCTCGGACCGGTCCACCCGGAACGTGGGGTCTTCCTCGCGCAGGCGCGAGAGCGCGGTCGACAGCTTGTCCTCGTCGCCCTTGGTCTTGGGTTCGATGGCGTACGCGAGGAGCGGCTCGGGCATCGGGGCGGCCGGGAGCTTGACCGGATCGTCCTTCGTGGAGAACGTGTCGCCGGTCGTGGTGTGCGACAGCTTGGCCACGGCGCCGATGTCGCCGGCCGGGACCTCGGAGACGGTGTCGTGCTCCTTGCCTCGCAGCGCGAAGAGCTGCCCGACCCGTTCCTCCGCGCCCTTGGTCGCGTTGTAGACCGACGCGTCCGGGCGGACCTTCCCCGAGAACACACGGAACATCGTGATGTGGCCGACGTAGGGATCGGAGATGGTCTTGAACACCAGCGCGGCGAGGGGCTGGGCCGGGTCGCAGGCCCGCTCCTTCTCCTCCCCCGACTTGGAGATCACGGTGACCAGGCCGCGGTCGGCGGGGGAGGGGAACTCGTCCACGATGAACTGGAGGACCCGGTCCACGCCGATGGGCCTGGAGGCCGCCGCCACCAGCACCGGGGCGATTCGCGCCTCGGCGAAGCCGTTCCGCACCCCGTGGACGACCTCCTCCTCGGAGAGCTCCCCCTGCTCGAGGTACTTCTCGATCAGCGCGTCGTCGGATTCGGCCACCGCCTCCATCAGCTTCTCGCGGAAGGGGTCGGCCTTGCCGGAGATGTCGTCGGGCCAGGGCACCTCCTCGGCTGCCGGCCCGGAGCCGTACCGGAAGGCCTTGCGCGCGAGGAGGTCGGCGATGCCTTCGAAGTCGTGCTCCTCGCCGAGGGGCAGCTCGAGCGGCGCGACCTGCGTGCCGAAGGACCGCACGAGCTGCTCCAGGGTTCGCTCGAACGACGCCCGCTCCCGGTCCAGCTTGTTGATGAGGATGGCCCGGGGGAGTCCGGCCTCCACGGCGAGCTCCCATGCCACCTCGGTCTGGACCTCGACGCCGTCCACCGCCGACACCACGAGGAGGACCGCGTCGACGGCGCGGATGGCCGAGCGGAGGTCGCCCACGAAGTCGGCGTATCCCGGCGCGTCCAGGACGTTCACCTTGACGTCCTTCCACTCGATCGGCGCCACGGCCAGGGACACGCTGATCCCCTTCTTCACCTCCTCGGGCTCGAAGTCGGAGACCGTGTTGCCGTCCTCGACCTTGCCCATGCGCGTGATGGCGCCGGAGGTGAAGAGCATGGCCTCGAGGAGCGTGGTCTTCCCCGACCCGCCGTGGCCGACGAGCAGGACGTTGCGGATGTTCGGAGCGTCGTAGGTCTTCATGGGTCCCTTTCGGCCGTGCGGCTGTGCCGGAGAACCCGGGGATTCTAGCGCGGCAGCACCGGTCGCCTTCTGGCGGCCGGAGGCCCGATGATACGCTCGCGCTGGTGTCCGGCGTGAGCGTGGTGGAACGGGATCGCATCCGCATCTGGCTGGCGCGGTGGCTGCTGGTTCTCGGGGCTATCGGGATCGGCCTCGCCTGCTGGTCCGTGATCGCTGGGGATGTGTGGCGAGCGGGGATCGCGTCGACGGCGACGGCCTGCCTCCTGGTCGCCGCGGGGGGGCTGGTCACGTCGGGCGAGGCTCCCGCGGACCGCGTCGTCGCGTCGCTGGTGGATCGGGCCTTCGACGGCGCCGTGCTGGGTGGGATCGCGTGGGCGTATCGTCTCGACGAACCCTGGACCGCCGCCGGGGCCGTGGTGGCGCTTTGTTCGAGCTTCCTGGCCGCGTACGTCCGCGCACGTGGCGCCTCCCTCGGCTACGGAGTGGACGAGGGTCTC
Source organism: Actinomycetota bacterium (assembly GCA_036397275.1). Taxonomy (GTDB): domain Bacteria; phylum Actinomycetota; class UBA4738; order UBA4738; family HRBIN12; genus AC-69. Next base: position 192 of record DASWJF010000159.1, on the reverse strand, counting down.
GTGACGCGAGTGCTCCGGTACGGCTTGGTGAGCGGGGGGTTGATCATCGACGGGCTCGGCTGGGCGCTGTGGGTCCTGGCCGTGGTGATGGTGCTCGCCTCCGTGGTTCGCGCCAGCCAGGTGGCCAAGGAGGAGCGGGCCTGAGCGCCGAGACGCCGAAGGAGCGGGCGGCGTACTGGGCCTACCGGTTGG
>DASWJF010000158.1:0-2007 GCA_036397275.1 Actinomycetota bacterium | reverse complement strand
CCGGCCTCCACCGCCGCCCGGAGCAGCATCCGGGACAGGGTGGTCTTTCCAGTGTCCAGCCCGCCGACCAGCAGCACCGTGCGCTTCGCGCGCACGGCCCGTTCGACGAGCGCCTCGTGCTCGTTCACCTTCGCCTCCGCGTGGGGCGGTCACGCCCCTCCCCCGGAGGCCCCGTTGCGTGCGTGCTCGAACGATCAACCGGCCGGCGGATCCCCCCGTCCGGCTGGCCGATGGGTGGACGTCGTGGACTCTCGTCCGGGGCCCAGGGCCCCGGTCACGCATGCGAACCGTGCCTCGGAGAAGGGTTCCTTCTTCACCACGGGCCGATTCTACTCAGTCGGACAGTCGGCCCACGATGGCCTGGAAGCAGGGCCAGTACGCCTCGGGCTGGACGTTGTCGTCCATCACGACGACGGTCTCGGTCCGGCCCTGGGCCTGGGCGACCAGGAGGGCCGGGTCGTTCACGTCGGCGATCGAGACCGTGTCGATCCCGGCCTCGATGGCGGCCCCGGCGAACCCGTGGTCGGCGAAGACGAGGTCAGGCCGAGCCTCGGCCAGCATCCGGACCATGGCGTCGCCGCTGTGTGTGTGCCGGGCCGAGGCCTTGTCCGTGAGCATGGCCACGCCCTCCAGGTACCGGACCTGCCACGAGTGGTGCCGGTCGCCGTCCCGCCACGCCACGCCCTCGTGCGGGCGGAGCAGCTCGACTCCTCTCGCCCGGAGCTGCCGCCCCACCTCGATGTACAGGTGGGCCAGGCCCACGGGGTGCCCGGTGGCAAGGATCACTCGCTCGCCCTCGCGGCACGCGTCGGCCAGCCGATCGCCGACCGCCTCACAGGCGTCGAGCACGAGCTCGGGGTCCACCGGGACCGGGCCGGTCGTGGCGTGGGGATCGGGCTCGAACCCGGCGGCCCGCCCCACGAGCTCCAGCACCTCCCGCGGGGTGAACGCCTGGGCCAGCCCGGACATCCCGAACTGCTTGTCCGAGTCGCCCTCGCTCAGCAGGCCGATGTTTCGGAGCACGTTGTCCAGGGGGTGGCTGAGGTCGGGGCCGGCGATCCGCCCTTCCAGCAGCCCGCGGACCAGCTCATGGCGCTCGTAGGACCTGGGCGTCCACCGGTCGCCGATCCCGGGAAGCTGCGCCGCATGTGTTTCGATAACGTCCATCGAACGACCATCGTACGGGAGCACCCCATGAACGACTTCTCGCTGGAAGGACAGGTGGCCATCGTGACCGGCGCGGGCCGGGGCATCGGGCGGGCCATCGCGCACGCGTTCGCCCGGGCGGGCGCGGACCTGGCCTTGGCCTCCCGCACCGAGGAGGAGATCACGAGAGCGGCCCAGGAGGTCCTGGAGCTCGGCCGCCGCGCCATCCCCGTGGTGGCCGACGTCTCCGATCCCGAGGCCGTCCAGCGACTGGTCGACGCCACGGTCTCGGAGCTCGGGACGCTGGACGTCCTCGTGAACAATGCCGGCGCGGCGCCGTTCCTGGCACCGTTCGCGGACACCCGCCCCGACGGCTTCGAGAAGTACTTTCGGGTGAACTTCTTCTCGGCCGTGTACGGGATGCGTGCGGTCGCGCCCGTCCTCCTGGGCAAGGGGTCGGGCTGCGTGCTGAACGTCGCCTCCATCGACGGGTTCATGGTCGAGCCGGACCTCACGTACTACGGCACGGCCAAGGCGGCGATGATAAACCTCACGAAGGCCGTGGCGCTCGAGTGGGCGAAGGCGGGCGTGCGCGTGAACGCCATCGCGCCCGGGTGGATCGACACCCCGATGAATCAGCCGGAGCGGGACGACCCCGAGGCGCAGCGGAGGATCCTGGCGCAGATCCCGATGGGCCGGTGGGGCCGCCCCGAGGACGTCGCGGCCGCCGCGCTGTTCCTGTGCTCGCCGGCGGCGTCGTTCATCACCGGCGAGGTGCTGGTCGTGGACGGCGGACAGACCGTCACCAGCGCGAGGGAGGCGTGAGATGGAGCTGAACGGAGCGGTCGCCGTCGTCACCGG
>DASWJF010000157.1:0-3983 GCA_036397275.1 Actinomycetota bacterium | reverse complement strand
CTCGCACGCCAGCCCGTACCCGGCTACCACCTCGAATTCCTCCTCGGCGCCCGGGGCAAGGCGCGCCACCGCCTCCGACCGCAGTCGCATGACGGCACATCCCTTCTCCACCAGTTCCCGATCCCACGTCTCGAGGTCCGCCGGCGCCCCCCGGCCTTCCCAGTCCTTGAGGAGGCGGTTCCGCTGCCGAAGGGTCCGGTCGTACGCCGTGAGGGCCGACTCCTTGAGTGGCCACAGCGAGGTCACGGCCTCGTCCATGAACCTCCTTCGCTCCGATGGATCGCCCCTGACCACGTCCAGATCGTCTGGCCCGAAGAACGCAGCCCGGACCTGCCGCCGCAGGTCCCGCTTCCGCCGCACCGGGGACCGGTTCACGTGCACCCGGTTCGCTCCCCGCCCCGGGATCTCGACCTCCACCATGACCCGTCCGCCGGCGGTCTCGATCTCGCCGCGCACGTAGGCCGCCTCGGCACCTCGGCGCACCAGCGGTTCCGTGCTCGAGACCCGTGGCGATGCGAGGAAGAACAGGAACGCCAGGCCTTCGAGGAGGTTCGTCTTGCCCTCCCCGTTCCCTCCCACCGCCACCACCAACCCATCGGGGATGTCGGGCAGGCGGGTGTTCGGGTGGTTGCGGAAGTCCTTCAGCTCGGCCCACAGAAGCTGCAACGCGTCCCCGGCAGGATCAGCCGACCGGGGTGGGCAGCCGCACCGGCATCACCAGGTAGGTGAACTCGTCGCTCCCGCCCTTGATCAGGCCGGGCTTCAGCCCGTCGCGCACCTCCAGGCGAACCGTTTCGCCCGTGGCCGCCGCCAGTCCATCGGCGAGGTAGGCCGGGTTGAACGCGGCCGTGATGTCCTCGCCCTCGTACCGGGCCTCCACAGCCTCGACGGCCTGCCCGAGATCCGGAGAGGAGGACGAGAGCTTCACGCCGAGCGCGTTGAACTCCAGACGGACCGGCGAGTTATCCCTGGCCAGGAGGCCCACCCGCCGTACCGCATCGATCAGCTGCTGCCGGGACACCGTGAGCCGGCTCTCGTAGGCCTCCGGCAGGAGCTGGCGGTAGTTGGGGAACTCGCCCTCGATCAGCCGCGAGGTGAGCATGAGGTTCCCGATCTGGAAGGCCACCTGGCTCTCGTCGACGAACAGCTCGACGTCGCCCTTCTCGACCGCGGCCGCCGCCCGTCCCGCCTCGGACATGGCCCGCTCCGGCACGATGGCCTTCCCCTCCGCCGCGGCGGTTGCCACCAGCTCCCGGACAGCGAGTCGGTACGAGTCCGTTGACACGAGCGTGAGGCCCTCCCGGCTCACCTCAATCAGCACGCCCGTCAGGACGGGCCGGGCCTCGTCCCGGGACGCCGCCCGGGCCACCTGCCCTACGGCCTCGGTGAACTTCGAGGCCTCCACCACGATCCGCGTCCCCGTGGGCGGCTGGAGGGCTGGGAAGTCCTCCGCGGGGAGCAGGCGAAGCGCCCCCTCGTACGCGGCGCAACGGATCCAGGCCTGGCTCTGGTCCGCGTCGAACTCCACCGGAGCATCGGACAGGCTCTTCACCGTGTCGCCGAGCAGCCGGGCCGGTACCAGGACGATCCCCTCCTCCTGGACCTGCACCTCGATGCCGAGGCGGGCGGAGACCTCGAGGTCGGTGGTCGTAAGGGTGAGGGCTCCGTTGGATCCGGCCTCGAGCAACACGCCGGTAAGCGCAGGGATCCCAGGCCGGGACGACACGCCTCGCTGGACGGTCTGGAGCGCCTCGGACAGGGCATCTCGGTCGCACCGGAACTTCACGTGTTTCCCTCCTCGCTGCTTCTTCTGGATCCTTCTTCCTCTTCTAGTGGTAGTAGGGCCTGTGCAAACGGGGACATCGGTACCATGCGCCGAGCGTATCGCGTGGGTCTGACATGTGTGGGGCGTGGGGACAAGGGTGCACAGCCGGCGAGCGCGGCGCGGCGCCGCACACGAAGTCCCACGGTTTCCCCAGCGAGGGTCACAGGCTCCTCGACCGGTTCCGGATGATCCGGGACAGGTCCTGTACCTGCCGGTACACGAGCTCGCGGTCTCGCAGGTTCTTGTCGATCTTGTTGATGCCGTGCAGGGCGGTGGTGTGGTCCCGGTCGAAGAGCTCGCCGATCTTGGGGAGGGTCATCCCGGTGCACTCGCGAACCAGGTACATGGCGACGTGGCGGGCATTGGTGAGTGGACGGGACCGGCTCTTCGACACGAGGTCCGCGACGGCCAGGCTGTAGTACCGGGCCGTCTCCTCCAGGATGAGCTGCGGCGGGATCTGCGCTTCGGCCTGGGGGAGGAGGTCCTCCAGGGCGTGGTCGGCCAGGTCGAGCGAGATGGGCTGCCCCGTGAGGTCGCTCCACGCCACCACGCGCACCAGTGCGCCTTCGAGCTCGCGGACGCTTTGGTCGAACTTGGAGGCCATGAACTCGATGACGTCCTCGGGAAGGTGGACCGCCTCCCGCTGCGCCTTCAGCTGGAGGATGGCGATGCGGGTCTCCAGGTCGGGTGGCTGCACGTCGACGCAGAGGCCGAGGCGGAACCGGCTCTGGAGCCGCTCCTCCATGCCGAGCTCCTGGGGCGGGCGGTCCGACGCGATCACGATCTGCCGCTCCTTCTCGTGGAGCGCGTTGAACGTGTGGAAGAACTCGGTCTGGGTCTCCTCCCGCTTGGCCAGGAACTGGATGTCGTCCACCATCAGGACGTGGACGTCGCGGTGCCGGGCGGCGAACTGGTAGCCCTGGCGCTCCCGGACGGCCTTGATGAACTCGGCCATGAAGCTCTCGGACGTGACGTACTTCACGCGCAGGCTCGGAGCGAGCCGATGCATGTGGTGGCCGATCGCCACGAGCAGATGGGTCTTGCCCAGGCCGACCCCCCCGTAGATGAACAGTGGGTTGTAGGCCTTGGAGGGAGGAGACTCGGCGACCGCCATGGCGGCGGCGTGGGCGAACCGGTTGCTCGGACCGGCCACGAAGGTCTCGAACGTGTAGTTGGGGAAGGGAAGTCCGGGCGCCCCGAGCTGCGCGGCCGCGGCGGCATGGGGGCGGGCGGGGGGCGGAGGCGGCGGCTCGCCGAGGGGCGGGCGGACCGGGTCGGGGTCGGAACCGAGGTGGATCTGGATCGGATGGCCGAGGGCATCGGTGGCGGCCGCCTGGATCAGGTCGAGGTAGTTCTTGGCCAAGCGGTCGCGGACGTATTCGGAGGGTGCGAGCACCTCCAGGACCCCGTCGTGCAGGCTCGTTGCGCGAACGCCGACGAACCACATCGAGAACGAGCTCTCGGGCAGTTCCTGGCGGGCCCGGTCCACGACCCGGGCCCAGGTCCGCTCAGCCGCTTCGGCGAAGGACGCTACCGCCATACGTATCCACAGAACCTTTCCACAGCTGTGGAAACCTTGGGGGAAGCGAAACGGCCCCGCGGATGGGGATCTTGGCGGGGCCGCCAGGGGGAAGCGCCGCGGACTATAGCACCGGGCTTTTCCACAAGGGGTCCCATGTAGGCCCTTTTGACGCACTTTCTGTCGGCACGCGCTTTGTCCTGCGCCGATGCCCTCTCGTATACTCACGCCCGCCGGCCTCCGGGCCGGCTTTCTCGGCCGGAAGAGGCATCGATGTCCAAGCGAACGTTCCAGCCCAACAACCGCAGGCGCAAGAAGACCCACGGGTTCCGCGTGCGGATGCGGACGCGTGGGGGGCGTGCCATCCTGGCCCGCCGGCGGACCAAGGGCAGGACACGGCTGTCGGCGTAGGCGCGGAGCAAGGGCCACGAACCGGTCGAGCGTCGGCGGGATCCTCGCTACCGGGAGCCCGGTTCCTGGAGCACGGATGGTAGTGTTTGTCGCGCCCGGGTCGGGGAACGTGGCGTTCGTCGCGGGCCGGCGGGTGGGCGGGGCGGTCACGCGGAATCGGGCCCGGCGCATCCTGAGGGCCGCTTGGCGGGAGCTCGCGCCGCGGGTTCGGGAGGGATACGACGTCGC
>DASWJF010000156.1:0-2118 GCA_036397275.1 Actinomycetota bacterium | reverse complement strand
GTTCTTCTCCTACATGAACCTGTTCTGCTTCTTCATGCTCGCGCTGGTGATGGCGGAGAGCTTCCTGTTCCTGTACCTGGGGTGGGAGGGCGTGGGCCTGTGCTCGTACCTGCTGATCGGGTTCTGGTTCGAACGGCCCGCGGCGGCGAGCGCGGCGAAGAAGGCCTTCGTGGTCACCAGGATCGGCGACACGTTGATGCTGATCGGGATCGTCCTGGTGTTCCTGCGCATCGGGTCGGTGGACTTCTCGACGGTCCTCGATCGGTCGGTGTCGGCGCTCCAGCCCTCGGGCGTGTTCACGATCATCGCGCTGCTGCTGTTCGCCGGGGCCGTGGGCAAGTCCGCCCAGATCCCGCTCCACACATGGCTCCCCGACGCCATGGAGGGCCCCACCCCCGTGTCCGCGCTGATCCACGCCGCCACCATGGTCACGGCCGGTGTGTACCTGGTGGCCAGGACGCACGTGCTCTTCGAGATCTCCGGCGTCGCCCTGACGGTGGTGCTGGTGGTGGGGCTGCTCACGGCGCTGTACGCGGCGACCTGTGCGCTGGGGCAGGACGACATCAAGCGGGTGCTGGCGTACTCCACGATCAGCCAGCTCGGGTACATGTTCTTCGCGCTGGGCCTGAGGGCATACGCGGCGGCCATCTTCCTGCTGGTCACGCACGCCTTCTACAAGGCGCTGATGTTCCTGTCGGCCGGCTCCGTGATGCATGGCCTGGAGGGCGAGGCCGACCTGAAGAAGATGGGCGGGCTTCGGACGGCCATGCCCCTCACAGCGGCCATGTTCGCGATCGGCGCCCTGGCCATCGCCGGCGTCCCGGCGTTCTCCGGGTTCTTCAGCAAGGACCAGATCCTGGAGATCGCCAACCGGGCCGGCTACACGCTCGCCTGGCTGGTGGCGCTCGCGGCGTCGTTCTTCTCGGCGCTGTACATCGCCCGCCCGATCTTCCTGACGTTCTTCGGCCAGGACCGCACGGAGCGCCACGCGCACGAGTCGCCAGCGGTCATGACGATCCCGCTCGCGATCCTCGCCATCGGGGCGGCCTTCGGCGGGCTCTTTGGGCTCTCGGCCACCACGGGGCGGCTCCAGGTCTTCCTGGGCCCCGTCCTTGGAGAAGTGGAGGAGCACACCCAGGGCCTCCCCGCCACCGCCCTCACGTTCCTCTCCGTGTCGGTCGCCGTGGCCGCGATCCTGGTCGGCTGGTTCGTGTACGGCTCGGGCAGGATCGACTGGCTCGCGCTCCGGGTCCGCCTGGCCGGCCTCCACCGGTTCCTGGCCCACGGGTGGTACGTCGACGACGTGTACTCGACCGGCCTGGTGGCGCCGGCAAAGGCCGGCTCGGCCTTCCTGGCCTACGTCGTGGACTCGCGGTGGATCGACGGGGCCGTGAACGCGGTGGGGCAGGTGTTCCAGTGGGGTGCGTCGGCCGGCCGGCGGGTCCAGACCGGCCTGGTCCGGAACTACGGGCTGGCGTTCCTGATCGGCGTGGTGGCCGCGTTCGTGTACGTGGGGTTCCGGCTCTGATGCGGTGGCTCACGCTCACCACGTTCCTGCCGCTCCTCGGGGTCGTCGTGTTGCTGCCGTGGCGGCGGGTCGGGGACGATGCCGCGCGCGGCATCGCCCTGGCGGTCTCGGTGGCCACGTTCCTCGTGTCGCTGGGGATGGCGGGGCGGTTCGACGGCTCGGTCTCCCGGTTCCAGTTGATCGAGCAGGCCACCTGGGTGCGATCGCCGAACATCCGGTACGTCCTCGGGGTGGACGGCATCAGCCTGTTCCTGGTGCTGCTCACGACCTTCCTGGTGCCCATCGTCATCCTCGCCTCCTGGAAGGTGGACCGGCACGTGCGGCTGTATATGGCCGCCATGCTGTTCCTGGAGACCGGGATGATCGGCACGTTCCTCGCCCTCGACCTTCTGCTGTTCTTCCTGTTCTTCGAGGCCATCCTGTTCCCGATGTACCTGATCATCGGGGCATGGGGCGGCGAACGGCGCGTGTACGCGGCCGTGAAGTTCTTCCTGTACACGATGTTCGGCTCGGCCTTCCTGCTCGTGGCCATCCTGTTCCTGTACGCGAGGTCGGGATCGCTGCCCGACGGGCCGACGTTCGACCTTCGC
>DASWJF010000155.1:0-2383 GCA_036397275.1 Actinomycetota bacterium | reverse complement strand
CATGTCCAACACCTTGCCGGCCTGCTCCAGGTACGTCCGGGCGTTCGCCTCGATCTCCTCCTCCGACAGGAACGGACGGGTCTCCGACTGGCCGGAGGGATCCCCCACCCTTCCGGTGAAGTCTCCGATGATGAGGACGGCGACGTGGCCGGCGTCCTGGAAGTGGCGGAGCTTGCGGAGCACCACGGCGTGGCCCAGGTGAAGGTCGGGCCGGGAGGGGTCGATACCCAGCTTGACCCGCAGTGGCCGCCCCGCCGCGAGCTTCTGCTCGAGACCGTCCGGGGGGATCACCTCGGCGGCCCCGGCCTGGAGGCGAGGGAGCTGGGAGGAGGTCATCGGATTCGCGATGCTATCAGTGCAGGTGGCGAGCCGTAGCTATCATGGATCCGCCATGAGCGCCCGCCGGCGAGGCTTCGTCCTGGGGATCGTCGCGCTTGTCGCGGCGGCCTCCGCCTGCGACGTCCCCAACCTGGAGCAGGAGGTGGCCACGGCCCCCTCGCTGCCGCAGACGTCGTTCCTGTTCGCCGCCGACGGGACCCTCATCACCGCCCTCCACGCCGAGCAGAACCGGGTCGTCGTCCCCTCGTCCAAGATCCCCCAGAACATCCGAAACGCCGTCGTGGCCGTGGAGGACAAGCGCTTCTACGACCACATGGGCATCGACCTGAAGGCGCTCCTCCGGGCGGCCTACGTCGACGCCACCACCGGACGCATCGTGGAGGGCGGCTCCACCATCACGCAGCAGTACGTGAAGAACGCCTACACCGGCGACGAGCAGACCCTGTCCCGCAAGTTCCGGGAGGCCGTCCTGGCCTACCAGCTTGAGCGCACGATTTCCAAGAACGAGATCCTGGCCAAGTACCTGAACACCGTGTACTTCGGGAACGGCGCCTACGGCATCCAGGCGGCGGCCGAGACGTACTTCGACCGTCCCGCATCCGAGCTCAACCTGCCCCAGGCCGCCCTGCTCGCGGGGCTGATCGCCGCGCCCGCGGACTACGACCCGGTGGCGCGCCCGGAGATCGCCACCGCCCGCCGGAACCAGGTGCTGGGACAGATGCACGAGCTCGGCCTGATCGAAGCCGCCGGGTACGCCAACGCCGTGCAGCGCCCGGTGCGGTTGCACATGCGGCAGTCCGAGGAGCAATACCTCGCCCCGCACTTCGTCGATTACTTCAAGGAATGGTTCCTGTCCAACCCCAGGTTCGGCGAGACCGTGCAGGACCGCTACAACCTGCTGTTCAAGGGTGGGCTGCGGATCCAGACCACGCTGGCCCCCACCCTCCAGCTGCAGGCCGAGCGAGCCGTCAACTCGATCCTCGCGTTCGGGAGCGACCCGTACGGGGCCATGACGGTGATCGATCCACGCACCGGGTACATCAAGGCCATGGTCGGCGGCCGCGAGTACTGGTCCAAGACCGACCGGTACGCCCGGGTGAATCTGGCAGCCGGCGGGATCACGGGACGCCAGGCCGGTTCCGCGTTCAAGCCCTTCGCGCTCGTGGCCGCCCTCGAGCAGGGGATTTCCCCCGGCCAGAGCTTCAACGGCTCCTCCGTCGCAGTCCCGCTGCTCGAGGGGACGGTGTGGACGCCGGGGAACGCCGAGGGCGGGTCGTACGGCTACCTGTCGATGGAAAGCGCCACGATCAACTCGGTGAACGTGGCGTATGTGAACATCGAAAAGGCCATCGGCGACGGTGACATCTACCTCGGCTCGGAGCGCGTCGTGGAGGCGGCGAGGCGGATGGGGATCCGATGCTGCACCAGGACCACGTCACCTGACGCGCCGCTCACGCCCGTCCCCTCGGCCGTGCTCGGCACGAACGAGGTCAACACCGTGGAGATGGCCTCCGCGTACGGCACACTGGCCAACGGGGGCGCGCACGTCGCTCCCACGCCGGTCGTCGGCATCACCACTCCGGATGGGAAGACCCTGTACCAGTCGCGCTCGAACCCGAAGCAGGTGGTGAACCCGGCCATCGCCACGGTGGCCGACCAGATCATGCAGAAGGTGGTGCTGTACGGGACCGGCACGGCCGCCAACATCGGCCGGCCCCAGATCGGTAAGACCGGGACCGCGCAGAACTACAGCGACGCCTGGTTCGTGGGGGCCATCCCACAGATGGTGGCCGCGGTGTGGGTGGGATTCCCTCAGGCGCAGATCCCCATGGCCTATCCGAACGTTCGCATCTCCCGCGTCTACGGGGGGACCTGGCCGGCGCAGATCTGGCGCGCCTTCATGGTGAACGCCACACGGGGCCTGCCGATCCGCCAGTTCCCGGTGTCCAACGTCCGGTACGTGACGCTTCGCATCGACGTGACCCAGGGGTGCCTGGCCAACCCGTACACGCCCCCCATGAACATCGACACGGAGACCTTCCTC
>DASWJF010000154.1:0-9284 GCA_036397275.1 Actinomycetota bacterium | reverse complement strand
CCGCGGGCGGCGCAGGACAGGACGGGTTCCAGGACCACCCGCGCGCCGGCGGACAAGCCGTCGACGTCGTCGATCAACTCGCCGACCACCTCGTGCCCCGGCACGAACGGGAGCGACACGAGCGGCGAGAAGTAGAAGCTCGACTGCCCGGAGATGGTGGCCAGGTCCGAGCCGCAGATGCCGGACAGGATCGGCCGGACCCGGGCCCACCCGGGGCCGGGCGGCTCGGGGTCTTTCTTGCTCACGAGCCGGATGGGCGCGAGCGGCCCGGACACGAGCCCCGGCACCCGCTCTCCCACGGCCCGAGCGGCGAGGTACCGGGGGACCGAACGGACCAGCTCGAGGGCCTGGATCGTCACGTCGCCTCCCTCACCGCACCGCCGGCTTGGGGAACCGGACCCGGGGCATGCCGCCGGACATCTCCCACTCCTCGACGGGCCAGCGGCGCCGCCGGGCCACTCGCAACAGGGCGGCGTCCGGAGAGACCACGACCGGGTTCCCCACCGCGCGGAGCAGCGCGAGATCCGAGTGGCTGTCGGCGTAGGCGTACGACGCCTTGAGGTCGGCTCCCTCGGCCTCCGCGTACCGGCGGAGCCACGCCGCCCGGGCCTCGCCGACCAGCGGCGGCTCGGCCATGAACCCCGTGTACCGCCCGTCCTTCACCTGAAGCCTGGCCGCGATGACCTCGTCGAACAGCGGGGCCAGGGGCCGGACGAACGGCTCGGCCGCGGCCGTGATCATGATCGTGCGGTGCCGGGCCGCCCGGTGCTCGCGGATCCGCCGCACGGCCGCGGCCGAGACCTTCTGGAACATGAACTCGGCGACCACATCGTCGATCAGGCGGTCGACCCCCTCCACGGAGGCATCCTCGAACCGCCGGAAGAACGTGCGCAGGAACTCGCCCCGGTCCCGCCGGTCCGCCATGAGGTAGGACGGGATCCGGGAGAACACCGAGACAAGCTCGCCCGGCCAGTCCTCCCATGGCAGGTCCGCCATCCGCGCCCACACGTAGGACTCGACGACGTTGGAGGGGAGGATCGTGCCCTCCATGTCGAACAGGGCCAGCACGAGCTGCTCACGTTCGCGGATCCGCACCTTCGGCTTCACCCGGGCGGTGGACAGCGCCCGGAGGCCGATCGTGACCGCCGGGCAGTGCACATCGACGAGGTAATGGTGCCAATCGACAGTCGCCGCGTCGAAGGGGAACGTCCGCTGGTCCGCCTCCGACAGCGACCGGAACAGCTCGAGCGTCCGGTCGTCGGTGTAGATGACCTCCGCCTCGGTGTACGCGCCGTACAGGTCGGCGTACCGGCGCACGAACTCGACGCGACCCCTATCTCGGTCAACCCGCGCCACGAGTTCGCGCATCTTCTTCGACTTCGGAAGGTGCGTGACGACCCGGTCCGCGTACTCCACCGCCTTCTCCGCCGTCTTCAGCAGGCGCCCCACCTTGAGATGGCCGGGGAAGTCCCATTCGGGGACCCTGATCTCGCCCCGGCCCCGCTCCGGCAACGGGTTGGCCTCGAAGTACTCCTTCACCAGCTCGTACAGCCCGAGGTACTGGAGAGGGTTCCGAGCACCCGAGGACACGTGGTAGTAGGCGGGCGTGGACGGCTTCGGGGGATGGGCCGCCACGGCCACCATCGCGTTCACGACGTAGTCGACCGGGATGATGTCGACGATCCCCTCGGGGATGCCGGGGAACTCGGGGATCGTGCCCCGCCCGTACGCCAGGATGATGGGCTCGGCCATCTTGAACCCCTCGATCCAGCCGGGGTACGGATGCTCAAGCGCGCTCTCGATGATCGACGGGCGGACGATCGAGAGCGGCACGCCGTGCTCGGAGGCAAGCTCCTCGACCGCTCGTTCTCCCATGGCTTTGGTGAACGTGTAGTTGTCGGGCCACCCCAGGGTCTGCGCCCGGGCCCGCCCGTACTGGACCAGGCGTTTGGTCACCCACTGCTTCCGGCGCTCCTCCGCGTCATCGGAAACGGACTGGGGACCGGCCCGGCTGTGCTCCCGCTTCGCCTTGGCCATCAGGGCGTCCAGGATCTCGGGCCGGCGGGAGGCCGCCTCGACGTCGCGGCGAGCCTGGAGCGCCAGCTCGGCCTCGGCCCGCCAGTTCACCCGGTGGTCCAGCGTGGCCTCGGGGATCACCCCCTTGCGGTTGCCGGCGACGTAGGCCGTGGACACGTGGACGAGGTGGGGGCGATTCCCCGCGGCCAGCAGGTGCTCGTAGAACCGCACCGCCCCCAGGAGGTTCGTCAAGAACCCCTCGTCGATGGGCGGGTCGAACGAGACCGTCGCGGCACAGTGCATGACGACGTCGACGTCGCCGGGGAACTCGGGGAGCTCCTCGGCGAAGTCGCCTTCGATGACCTCGACCCGCTCGTCCAGGATCCGCGCGATGCCGTCGGCGCCGACCCGGTCGCTCAGGACGTTGAACGTGGGGCGCGACATCAGCGACTCGACCCGCTGCCGCCCGGTCGAGCCGAGCTGTGGCCGGGCCAGGAGGGCCATCGTCGCGCCGGGGACATCCAGGAGCAGCCGCTCGAACACGGCCTGGCCCAGGAACCCGGTGACCCCGGTGACCAGCACCTTCTGGCCGGCCAGGCGTTGGGCGAGGGAGGCCGGCACCCCGGGGTTCGACGTCGCCTTCTCTACCACGCGGCAGATTATGCCCTATCTACCAACCGGTAGACAAGTCCGGCCCGTACCCTGTTGTCCGCCATGGCGCGGGGAGGGGGAAGCGGCGAGGATGGGGCCGAGCTGTGGCAGCCCCCGCCGTGGCGCGAGGTGTTCCAAGGCGCGTTGGGCCGCCTAACCGCCGGGCTCCTGCTGCTCGAGGCCCTGGTGGCCGTTGAAGCCCTGATCGTGATCACGATCCTGCCCGCGGTCCGCCGGGACCTCGGCGGGATCCAGTTCTACGGCTGGGCGTTCAGCGCCACCAGCTTGGCAACCTTCGCCTCCATCCCCATCGGAGGCCGCGCCATGGACCGGTACGGGCCGCGGAAGCCGCTCGGCCTGATGCTCATCGTCTACGTGGCCGGGCTCGTCGTGGCCGGGCTCGCGCCCTCGATGCCGGTCCTCGCCATCGGGAGGTTCGTCCAGGGGTGTGCGGCCGGCGTGTTCTACTCCGTCTCGCTTGGGACGGTGGCCAAGTCCTACCCCCAGCGGATCCGGCCTCGCGTCCTCGCGCTCCTCGCCTCGATGTGGGTCCTCCCCGGGCTGTTCGGCCCGCCCTTCGGCGCGCTCCTGGCGACGACCGTGGGGTGGCGGTGGGCCTTCCTCGCACCCCTGCCCATCCTGTTCGTCATCGCCGCCCTCATCTTGCCGGCCATGCCGGACGTGGCCGGTGACGCCGACGCAGGCAAGCTGCCGGTGCGATGGCCGGTCCAGCTCATGGTGGGCGCCGGGCTGTTCCTGGCCGGACTGACCGAGCCTTCCTGGTGGAGCCTGCTAATGATCCCGATCGGCCTCGCGGTCGGCCTGCCCGCACTGTCCCGCATCGCCCCGGCCGGTTGGCTGCGGGCCCGCCCCGGGCTGCCGGCCGCCGCGGCCGCGGCGTTCCTGCTCTCAGCGGCGTTCTTCGCCGTGGATGGGTTCGTCCCGCTGATGCTGACCGAGGTGCGCGGGCTCTCGGTGGCCGAGGCCAGCATCGTGGTGACCCTCGCCACGGTGGCGTGGGCGCTAGGGAGCTGGTGGCAGTCCCGGAACATCGGACGGGTCGGCGTCCCGGCCCTGGTGGCCGGGGGCGCGGCGGTCGTGGCCGGCGGCACGGTGGCGGTGGCGACCGGCCTCACGTCGGCGCCGATCATCGTCGCCTACGCGGGGTGGGGCATCGCCGGCATCGGGATGGGCGTGGCCTTCCCCACGGTGCCACTCGCGGCCATGACCGAGGCCTCCGAGGGTAGCGAGGCCGGCGACCTCTCCGCGATCTTGCTCACCGACACGCTCGGCGTGGGCCTGGGGGTCGGCCTGGGCGGCGCCAGCATCGCCATCGCCGAGGCCACGGGGAAGGGCTTGAAGCCCGGGATCGCCGGGGCGTTCGTCGTGGGCCTCCTTGCGGCGCTCGCGGCGATCGCCGTGGCCCGACGGCTGCCCGGGGGTGGCCCGCCGGCTGCCGGGGGGCGGCCGATAGACTCGGCGGCCTGATGGAGAACCCGGAGCCTGCGCTCCGCCGGTACGACCTCTCATAGGGCGATCCATGGACGTCGCCATCCGCGAGGCCACCGTCGAAGACTGGCCACAGGTGGCCGGGCTCCTGGTCGAGCTGGGCCGGGACGTGGCGCCGGCGGCCATCGCGAACCCCTCGTACCTCATCCTGTTCGGAGGCCACATCGCGAGGCGTGAGACCGTCACGCTGGTGGCCGAGCAGGGCCGGCGACTGATCGGGTTCCTGGACATGGAGTTCCGGCAGCGTCTCGGGCACCCCCGGCCGCAGGCGTGGGTGAACGACCTCGTCGTGACCGAGTCGATGCGCGGACGTGGAGTGGGGCGCGCGTTACTGGCCCGGGCCGAGGACCTGGCTCGCGCGCGGGGGTGTTTCCGGATGTCGCTCGAGACGGCGAGCTGGCGAGAGGCGACGCACCGCTTCTACGCGCGCGAGGGGTGGACCGACAACGGCAAGTGGTTCGTCAAGCTCCTCGACGAGAGCTGGCGGCAGATCGGCTTCGGCGAGTAGCCGCGAGTTCTTCGGCGAAGAGTGGCCCGAACCTGCCATCCGCCGGCGGTGGGCCGGTCACGAGAATAGTCGCTCGGCGATCTGCACCGCGTTCAGGGCGGCCCCCTTGCGCAGGTTGTCGCCGCAGGAGAACAGGAGGAGCGCGTCGTCGCGGCCCGGCGCCTGCCGGATCCGGCCCACCAGCACCTCGTCGCGGCCGGCCGCCTCCAGCGGACTCGGGTATACCCCGTTCGCGGGGTCGTCGCGGACCTCGACCCCGGGCGCCGTGGATAGCACCTCGCGAGCCCGGTCCGGGGTGATCGGCCGGGAGAACCCGGCGTGGATGGACACCGAGTGCCCGACCGGCACCGGCACCCGAACGCACGTGGCAGCGAACTCGAGGTCCGGCATCGACAGGATCCGCTTCGCCTCCCGGTGCATCTTGATCTCCTCGAACGTGGATCCGGTCTCCTCGTCGAACACGTCGATCTTGGCCACGACGTTGTAGGCGATGGTCTTGCCGAAGACCTCGCCCACCGGAAGGGCCGACGGGTCCGGGTGGCCGAGCTCATCCTCCATCCCCCGGAGCTTCTCGATCTGCTCGGCCAGCTCCCGGACGCCCTTGTGCCCGGCACCGGACACGGACTGGTAGCTCGACAGGATCAGCGAGCGCAGGCCGGCCTCGCGGTGCAGCGGCGCCACCGCCATGAGCGTCGTGATGATCGTGCAGTTCGGCACCGAGACGATCCGGGGCTTGGACGCGAGCGACTCGGGGTTCACCTCGGGGATGGTGAGCGCGGCGTCCGGGTCCATGCGGAACGCGCTCGAGTTATCGATGCACACCGTCCCGGCGCTGGCGGCCTCCGGGATCCAGGTCTTCGCCACCGTGCTGCCGCAAGAGGACAGCGCGACGTCGACGCCGCGCAGGGCTTCGAGCGAGAGGACGCCCACGGTATGGTCGTTCCCGCCGAACCGCACGCGCGAGCCGGCCGACCGCTCGGACGCGAGCGGTATCAGCTCGTCGACGGGGAAGCTCCGCTCCTCCAGGATGCGAAGCATCTCCCGCCCAACGGCCCCGGTGGCTCCGACGACGGCGACCCGCATGGCCCCCCATGGTAGCGGCCCACTGCACCCGAGGGTGCGCCGCCCTAACGGAAGCGCCAGGAGACCAGCATGTCCCGGAAGGAGGCGGCGTGCTGGTCGAAGCTTTCGGCTACGTCGTTCAGGGTGATCCGCCAGCCCACGTCGTCCCGGACCACGACCACCTCGCGAAGCTGGTAGGACGTCCCGGAATCGGAGGTCGTGGCCATGTCCCAGGCCTGGGCCGCCACGCCGTCGATATCGGCCTCCGAGGCCGGGCCGGGCACGAGGCCGGCCTCCTCGTTCCTCCTCCGGACGAGGTTGGCGAACCCCTGGAGGTCGGCGCCCTGCTCCAGGTCAACCGCCTCCACGATCACGGTCACGCCCTCGGATGGCACGGCGAACTGATCGAGCTCCACGTTGCTCCCGAACCGGGCCCGCTCGGCCGTCCACCCCTCCGGGACGGTGAGGCAGTACCCGAAGTTGTCGGAGGTGAAGTTAGTGCCCCGGCAGGGGTCCGGCTGGAACAGCAGCCACGCGCCCACCCCGATCACCACCGCGGCGAGCACGCCGACGAGCACCGTGGCCGGCACCTTCGACGGCCCCTTCCGCGGGGTGAACTCGATGGGTGGGCGCTCGGAACCGGCCCGGCGGGACAGCATGTGCGTCGCCACCGGCTCCAGCGACCGGCCGCACTTCGCGCAGACCTGCGCGTCCTCCTGGTTCGCGTGCCGGCAGCCGGTGCAGACGATCATCCCTCGCCTCCGCCGGACCGGCCGTCGAGGCCGAAGCGAGTGTGGATCACCTGCACGGCCCGTTCGGCGTCGTCGGCCCGCACGATGCAGGAGATGCGGATCGACGACGTCGAGATCATCTCGATGTTGATGCCCTCCGACGCCAGAGCGTCGAACATGTCGGCTGCCACGCCGGGGTGGCTCCTCATCCCCGCTCCCACCAGCGAGACCTTGGCGATGGCGTCATCGGTGGAGAACCGGAAGGCGCCGACGTCCTGGACCACCCCCGCCAGGAGGCGCTCCAGTCCGGGGAGGTCCTCCCGGGGCACGGTGAACGAGACGTCGGTCTTCCCCTCGTGGGAGACGTTCTGCACGATCATGTCCACGTTGATGCCTTCGGCGGCGACCGCCTTGAAGATGGCCGCGGCGATGCCGGGGCGGTCGGGAACTTCCTCCAATGTGACCTTGGCCTCACCCACGTCGATGGCCACACCCGAGATGAGCGCCTGCTCCATGCCGCGTTCGTCCTCCTCCACGACCCACGTGCCCGGCTCGTCCGTGAACGAGGAGCGCACGTGGATGCGCACGTTGTTCCTCCGAGCGTACTCCACCGAACGGAGCTGGAGAACCTTCGCCCCGCACGCGGCGAGCTCGAGCATCTCGTCGTAGGAGATCCTGCCGATCTTCCGGGCCTCCGGGACGATCCGTGGGTCCGCGGTGAACACGCCCGGGACGTCCGTGTAGATCTCGCAGAACTCGGCTTCCAGCGCCGAGGCCAGGGCTACGGCCGTGGTGTCCGACCCGCCGCGGCCCAGCGTGGTGATGTCGAACGAGGTGGACAGGCCCTGGAACCCGGCCACGATGACCACGCTTCCGGCGCCGAGCGATTCCTGGATCCGCTGAGGCCGGATCTCCACGATCTTGGCCCTGCCGTGCTGGGTGTCGGTGATGATCCCGGCCTGCGACCCGGTGTAGGAGGCGGCCCGGCATCCCCTGGCGTTGATGGCGATGGCGAGCAGCGACATGGCGATCCGCTCGCCCGCCGTGAGCAGCATGTCGAGCTCGCGGGGCTCGGGGGTCGGGGTGATCCGGTCGGCCAGCGCCACGAGCTCGTCGGTGGTGTGTCCCATGGCCGAGACCACCACGACAACGTCGTGGCCCGCCTCCCGGGCGGCCACGACCCGGTCCGCCACCACCCGGATCCGCTCGGCGTCGCCGACCGAGGTCCCCCCGTACTTCTGGACGATGATCGACACGGGCGTCTTCCTCCGGTTCGATGAGGGTAACAGCCCCCACGGGACCGAACCGCTATGCGAGCGAGCTACTTGGCGAAGTCGCCGGCCAGCCTGGCCAGGGCCTCCACCGCGCCGTGGTCGCTCGGCGGTCCCATCGTGTTCACCGAGACGGCGAACCGTCTCGATCCGCGGACGAACGACACTCGCTCCTGCACCCGGCCCGTCGAGTAGAGGATCCGGAGCCCGCTGGAGCCCTCCACGCCGTCCACCCTGAACACCTGGTCCGAGTAAGCGCAGGAGAACCCGTCGGCCCAGGCCTGGAAAGCGAGCGCCTCCTCGTGGCTGTCGAACTCGGTCACCTCGGCCAGAGAGCGCGGCCACGTCCGCACGTAGGCCCGGCGGAAGCCGCCGTCCCGAAGCTCGGCCTCCCACTCCCAGCCGCGGTACTTCAGCGCCGCATACGCAGACAGATCGAGCGGCCGCTCCGTGACGGGCATCCGGCCCGAAGGCGATGTGGCCGGGAGCAGCTTCCCGAGTTCTCCCTCGTATGAGGTCTGGTCTTCGAACGCGAGGCCTCGCGCCACATTGTCCAAGAGCGCGACCCGGGCGCACACCGGCAACGTGGAGGTCACGTTCCCTTGGGAGCCCGGGTCTTCCGGGGGGCCGGCCGCCGGCTCATGAGGAGCTCCGGCGGAGCTGGTGAGCACGATGGCACCGATCACGGCGAGCGAGACCACGGCCGGCACGACCGCTCCCCTGAGCGAGCGAGACCTGACCGGTTGTGGGAAGCGGAAGGCGCCCGGCATGGGCGGGACGGAGCGCCTCCGCCTGGAGAGGCCGGTCTCGATGATCGCGCCCTCGCGCACGGCTCGCACGTAGTCGACCAGGACCGCCGCGTCGCTCTGCGAGCCGAGGGTGGAGAGCACGTAATCGTCCCGGCCCACCCGCAGCCGTTCCGGCTCCAGGTCGACCGGCGTGTCCGCGATCGGGTAGCGGGCGAGGACGTCGCCCGGCCGGAACCAGTGGGGTCCGGTGATGGTGAACACGGAGATGGCGCGGTCCGTGGCGATCAGCACGACCCGGATCCCGCCCGTGACTGCCCGTCCGAACGGCCCCTGCACCTCGGCCCGGGTCGTGCGGGCGTAGACCGCCCACCGGACCGTCTCGCCGGGCTCGAGGCGCGACCGCACGGCCACTCCGATCCGTCGAAGCGACCGCACGCCCTTCGGTTCCAGGGAGCCGGCCATGCCACCTCCGCCGGTCACTCAGTCGGGCTCGAGGCTCAGGGCGCGTCGCAGGAAGTCGAGCTGGAGGCGGAGAAGGTTCTCCGTCACCGCCTCGGAGCGGGACAGGTGCGTGAGGTTCGGCACGAGCAGCAGCTCGTGCCGCCGGCCCGCCTCGAACAGCGCCGCAGAGAGCGTGAGCGTGTGCGCCACCACGACGTTGTCATCGGCCAGCCCGTGGATCAACATGAGCGGCCGCTCCAGCTTCGGCGCGTCCTCGATCAGCGAGTTCCGCCGGTAGACCTCGGGCTCCTCGCCGGGGTGGCCCAGGTACCGCTCGGTGTAGTGC
>DASWJF010000153.1:0-2690 GCA_036397275.1 Actinomycetota bacterium | reverse complement strand
GACGGGAGAGCTGCTCGGCCTGATGCGGCGGGCCGGCGGGCACGTCATCGGGGTGGACTGGCGCGTCCCGCTCGACGCCGCGTGGCGCCGGATCGGGTACGACCGCGGCATCCAGGGGAACCTCGATCCCGCGGCGTGCCTCGGGTCGTGGGACACCGTGCGTCGCAAGGCCCTCGGCGTGCTGGAGCGGGCGGAGGGACGGCCCGGCCACGTGTTCAACCTGGGCCACGGTGTGCTCCCGGACACCCCGGTGGAGAACCTCCAGCGGCTGGTGGACCTTGTGCACGAGACGACGGCACGGGAGCGGGGATGACGGGCCGGGGGCCGAGATGACAGCGCCGGTCGGCGTGTTGGTCATGGCCTACGGGAGTGCTGACGGCCCAGGCGACGTCGAGCGCTACTACACAGACATCCGGGGCGGGCGGCCACCGTCGCCGGAGCACCTCGCCGAGCTCAGGGAGCGGTACGCGGCGATCGGCGACCGGTTCCCCCTCCTCGACATCACCACCCGGCAGGCCAAGGGCCTGGAGCGCGAGCTGAACGACGGCGGTCCAGGCGCCTTCCGGGCGTACCTCGGCATGAAGCACTCGCCGCCGTTCATCGCGGACGCCGTCGCCGCGATGCGCCGCGACGGCATCGAGCGCGCGGTGGGAATCGTGATGGCTCCCCACTGGTCGGGGATGTCGGTGGAGACCTACGTGGAGCGGGTCCAGCGGCCCGTGAGCATGGACGGTGGTCCCGCGTTCACGTTCGTCCGGAGCTATCACGACCATCCGATGTTCGTGGACCTGTTGGCGTCGCGGGTGCGGGAGGCGCTGGGCCGACTGTCCGACCCGAGCCGCGAGAAGGCGGCGGTCGTGTTCTCCGCGCACTCGCTCCCCGTTCGAACGTCGGGTGACGGGTCGCTTCTGTGCAAGTCCTGCGACTGCGAGGACCGGTGCCGGTACCGAAACGGGCTCCAGGAGACCGCCGACCTCGTTGCCGGGCGGCTGGAGCTTCCCGCGTACACGATCGGCTGGCAGAGCGCCGGGCGCACCCCCGACCCGTGGTGGGGCCCACCTCTCGAGGACGTGATCCGGGATCTCGCGGCGGCGGGCCACCCCGCCGTCGTGGTCTGCTCGGCGGGGTTCGTGGCCGACCACCTCGAGATCCTGTACGACCTGGACATCGAGGCGAAGCGGGTGGCCGAGGAGGCCGGCGTGGAGTTCGCTCGGACCGAGATGCCGAACGCGGATCCGTCGTTCGTCCGGATGCTGGCAACGGTGGTCCGCCGGCACCTGGGGGCGGTGGCCGCGGCGTGACCGGCCGCGTCGTCGTGGTGGGAGGGGGGATCGCCGGGCTGACGGCCGCGTACCGGCTCGTGGCGGCGGGCGGATCCGAGGTCACCGTCCTGGAGGCCGAGCCCGTCCCGGGCGGAAAGGTCCGTTCGGTCGAGGTGGGCGGCGTCGAGCTCGAAGCTGGGCCCGACTCACTCATCGCCAGGAAGCCGTGGGCGATCGAGCTGTGCCGCGAGCTCGGCCTTGGCCACGACCTGGTGGCTCCGGCCACGGACCGCACGTACATCTGGACCGACGTGGGGCTCGTCCGATTCCCGAGCGGTCCGTTCGGGATCCCCGTGGACCCTAGGGAGCTGTGGAGCTGGGAGGGGATGTCGCGACGTGGGAAGCTCCGGGCCCTGGGTGACCTGGTCCGCAGGCCGAAGAAGGGCGCGGGCGACCAGTCGCTGGGGAGCCTGCTCCGGCGGCGCCTCGGCGACGAGGCCACCGATACCCTGGTGGCTCCGCTCCTCGGAGGGCTGTTCGCGGGCGACGTGGACCGCCTGAGCGTCGAGGCCACGTTCCCGGAACTCGTGGAGTGGGAGCGGCGGCACGGCAGCTTGATCCGGGGCGCCCGGGCCGCGGCCAAGGCCGCGGGCCCGGGCGCCCCGTCGATGTTCCTGCGCCTGGAGGGCGGCCTGGGGCGCCTGACCGGCGCCCTGGCCGAGGCCATCGGAGACCGGCTCCATTGCGGGACTGCGGTGGAGGCGGTCGAGCGGGATCACGGCCGCTACGTGGTGCGTGCCGGCGGGGCCGAGCACTCGGACGGCCGGACCGAGCATCCTGCCGACGCCGTCATCCTGGCTTCGCCCGCGTTCGTCGCCGCCGAGCTGGTGGCGCGGCTCGCCCCCGAGGCCGCCGTGTTGCTCCGCGAGATCCCCTATGCGTCCACCGCCGTCGTGCTGCTCGTGTACCCGGACGGGACCGGCGACGCGCTCCCGGATGCGACCGGGTTCGTGGTGCCCGCGGGCAAGGCGCCGCTCACGGCGTGTACGTTCGTGTCCCGGAAGTGGCCCCGGCCGGAGCTCGGGTCCCGGGCCGTCCTCCGCTGCTTCGTCGGAGGGGTGGGTGCCGAGGAGGTCCTGGACGCGCCCGATCGGGAGATCGCGGAGGCGGTATGCCGACACGTCACCGCCCTGGTCGAGTTGCCTCCGGCTCCCGAGGCCTGGAAGGTGGTGCGGTGGCCGAAGGCCCTGCCCCAGTACGAAGTGGGGCACCTGGAGCGCCTGGCCCGGATCGAGGGCTCGCTCCCGCCAGGCGTGTTCCTGGCCGGCTCGGGGTACCGTGGTGTGGGCCTGCCCGACTGCGTCCGGAGCGGGAACGAGGCGGCCGGACGAGTCCTGGCCCATCTCGCCGGCCTGCCGGCGAAAGACG
>DASWJF010000152.1:0-1607 GCA_036397275.1 Actinomycetota bacterium | reverse complement strand
GGAGGGATCGACCGTTCGGCTGTCGTCCCACGCCGTGACCCTTGCCGGACGGGAGGAGGAGGTGGATCGGCTGCTTCGGGCGGTGGCCGAAGGCGAACCGTCGCCACCGACAGTCGGGGAGCTCGTGGCTGCCGGGTTCGCCCGCGAGGTCATCGACGCCGCCACCCGCACCGGCGTGCTGGTCCGTGTGTCCGCGGACCTGGTGATGACGCCGGGGTTCGTGATGCGCGCGGAGGCCGCCATCCGCGAGGCCGGCGGCGATGGGATCACCGTGAGCGCGTTCCGGGAACGCCTCGGAACCTCACGGAAGTTCGCGCTGCCGCTCCTCGAGCACTTCGACCAGCGGGGCGTCACGGTCCGTCGGGGGGACCTCCGGTTCCCCCGCGAGACCGCCCCCTCGGCCTAGTCGATCTTCGCGACCATCGTGACCTCGACGGGCGCGCCGCGGGGCAGCTCGGCGACGCCGATGGCCGCTCGGGCGTGCTTCCCGGGCTCCCCGAAGATCCCGACCAGCACGTCGCTCGCGCCGTTCGCCACCTCCGGCTGCTCGGTGAACCCGGCAGCCGAGGACACGAACACGGTCATCTGCACGATCCCCCGGACCCGGTCGAGCGAGCCGAGGGCCTCTTTCAGGGCCGAGAGCGACTGGAGCGCGCACCGCCTGGCGGCCTCCTGCCCCTGCTCCACCGTGACGTCGGCGCCTAGGTGGCCGGGATGGACAACCTCGCCGTCTTCGACGGCGATCTGACCGGCGACGAACGCGAGGTAGCCGGTGAGGCGGACCGGCACGTAGGACGCGAGCGGCGCGGGGGGCGGCGGCAGCTGGATGCCCAGCGTGGCCAGCAGGTCCTCGATGCTGATGGCCCCTCCCTTCCGACGTGCCTGGATTGTTGCAGACGAAGCTCGAACCGCGCACGTCGCCCGGAGGTTTCGGGCCCGGGCTCAGCCGGCCCGAAGGGCCCGTTCCCGGAGGAGCTGCCGCCGCTCGAGCTCGTTCAGGCCGCCCCAGATGCCGTGCGTCTCCCGGATCCGGACCGCGTATTCGAGGCACTCCTCGCGCACCGGGCACCGGGCACAGAATGCCTTGGCCCTGACCTCCCGGGCCCCCTTCTCCACGCGCTTCTCGAAGTAGTTGGGGGCGAAGAACAGCGCCGAGTCCTCGCCGCGGCAGGCGGCATCGAACTGCCAGCCCCACGTCCACTCGATAGCCATCGACTAGGCCCGAACGGCCGGATCCCTCCTCACGGGACTCCTACCTCAGTTTTCGTATCTAGACGCCGCGGGGATTTCCCCCGTTTCACGAGGGGCCAGGCCGAGGGCCGAAAAAGCACGATTCCGCGACCGAACGCGCAGGGCCGGGGACCGTAGGAGGTCCGCCCCGGCCGCCGGGCCTCGGGGGTCTCGGGCTGGGGCGAACCGGGGACGGTCAGTCCCGGGCGGGCGGGCCGCCCTCCGGTCCCGGCTCCGGCTCCACCCGCAGGATCAGGCCGTCCACCCCCCGGATCCGGACCCGGGTGCCGGCGGGGATGGGACCATCCGAGCTCCGGCCCCGCCACAGGGTCCCCTTGACGTACACCGGACCCTCGGGCCGGAGCTCCCCCCGGGTC
>DASWJF010000151.1:0-2732 GCA_036397275.1 Actinomycetota bacterium | reverse complement strand
GATCACGTCCTGGCCACCGGGCGCGACGTGAACGTCCTGGTCCTGGACACGCAGGTGTACTCCAACACCGGCGGACAGGCGTCCAAGGCCACGCCCCGCGGGGCGGTGGCGAAGTTCGCCGCCGCCGGCAAGCCCGTGGGGCGCAAGGATCTCGGGATGATCGCCGCCGCGTACGGCAACGTCTACGTGGCGCAGGTGGCCCTGGGGGCGGACAACGCCCAAACCATCAAGGCCCTGGCCGAGGCGGAGGCGTGGCGCGGACCCTCGTTGATCATCGCCTACAGCACGTGCATCGCCCACGGCATCGACATGTCCACCTCGATGAGCCACCAGGCCGACGCCGTGAAGTCCGGGTTCTGGCCGCTCTACCGGTACGACCCGCGCGACATCGTGGACGGGCGGCACCCCCTGCGCCTCGACAGCAAGGCCCCCACCATCCCCGTCAAGGAGTTCCAGACCAAGGAGGCCAGGTTCGCCATGCTGGCCCGGTCGCGGCCGGAGGAGCACGCGGAGCTTCAGAAGTTGGCCCAGGCCGACGCAGAGGAGCGCTGGAGGTTGTACCAGCAGCTCGCCGAGGTCGAACGGCACGCCCCCGGCCAGCCGGCGGAACACGAACGCGGGCGCGGGTCGCCCGCCGAGGAGGAGGAGGTTGAGGCATGGCCGACCTGAGAACGCGCTACCTGGGGCTTGAGCTGGCGAACCCCGTCGTGCCCTCCGCCTCGACCCTCTCCTCGCGCATCGACACGCTGAAGCGGCTCCAGGACGCGGGGGCCGCCGCGGTGGTCATGCAGTCGCTGTTCGAGGAGCAGATCGAGCACGAGGAGATCGAGATCGACCGCATGCTGGAGGCCGGGGCCCACAGCTTCCCCGAAGCCATCACCTACGTGCCGGAACTCGAGGACTACAACATCGGCCCCGACGCCTACCTCCGGCACCTGGAGCAGACGAAGGAGGAGCTGGAGATCCCGGTCATCGGCAGCCTCAACGGGGCGTCGAAGGGCGGGTGGGTCCGGCACGCGAAGCTGATCCGCGATGCCGGGGCCGACGCCCTGGAGCTCAACATCTACTACGTGGCGGCCGACCCGAACCTCACGTCGGCAGAGGTCGAGCAGCGCTACATCGGCCTCGTGGCGGCGGTACGGTCTTCGGTAGACATCCCCTTGGCCGTGAAGGTCGGCCCGTTCTTCAGCTCGATGGCGAACATGGCGCGCCGGCTGGTGGAGGCGGGGGCCGACGGGCTCGTGCTCTTCAATCGGTTCCTCCAGCCCGACATCGACCTCGAGACCCTCGGCGTGGATCCCACGCTGCACCTATCCACGTCGGAGGAGCTCCGTCTACCGCTGCGGTGGATCGCCATCCTGAGGGGGCGGGTGGACGCGTCGTTGGCCGCGACCACCGGCGTGCACACGTGGGAGGACGCGATGAAGCTGATCCTGGCCGGGGCCGACGTGACGATGATGGCGTCGGCGCTCTTCAAGCATGGCCCGGAGCACGTGAGGACCGTGGTGGACGGCATCCGAACCTGGCTCGACGAGCACGAGTACGCGTCTGTGGAACAAGCCAAGGGCAGCGTGAGCCAGGCGGCGTGCCCCGACCCGGTGGCCTTCGAGCGGTCGAACTACATGCGTGCCCTGGTCAGCTTCACGAGCCCATACGACTGGAGGATCGTGCCGAGCGAGCCGAAGGCCTAGGTTCGTCTTCCCCCAACGCGGTGGCTTGCTCTCGTCCTTGGAGGGCGCATACGTTCCAACCTGGTGATACGCAGACGGAGGCTGATATGTGGATCTCGGTACAAGGGCTATTCGACCGGGTGGTACGGCACGTAGTCCGGATGCCACATCGCGTCGTCGACGGCCTGCTCGATCTCGTCGTCCCGGAGGTGCCGCCCGACGCCACAGTCGCGCGCGCAGAGAACCACGGCGACCGCGATCGCCCGCGAGACCCGCCGCAGCTCCGACTGCCTCGGGTACACCGCTCCCTGTTCGAGCCGGTCGGCCGAGACCTGGTCGGCCAGGGTCTTGGCCGCGACCAGGAACATCTCGTCGGTGACCTCGCGCGCCTCTGCCACGACGGCCCCCAGCCCGATGCCGGGGAAGCAGAACGCGTTGTTCGCCTGCCCGATCATATGAGTTCGTTCGCCGCGCCGGACCGGGCCGAAGGGACTGCCGGTCGCCACGATCGCACGACCGCGCGACCACTCCAGGATGTCCGAGGGGTGGGCCTCCGTCTTCGACGTAGGGTTCGATAGCGGCAGGACGATCGGGATGCGCGCGTGGGCGGCCATCTCCCGGATCGCCACCTCGGAGAACGTCCCCGGCGTCCCGCTGGTGCCGATCAGGATCGTCGGCCGCACGTGCCGAACCACCGTCTCCAGATCGTACCCCTCGGCGGTCTCGAAGCCGTAATGGCTCAGCTCGTCGAACCCCAAGGCGAACTCCCGCTTGTCGTCATCGAGCGACACGCGCCCCTCGAATGTCAGCCCCTGAGAGTCGATCTGCGTGATGCTTCGCCGGATGACGTGCTGCGGGACCCCCTCGCGCACCATCGCCGCCCGGATCAGACGGGCGATGCCGATGCCCGCAGCACCAGCGCCGAGGAACACCAGCCGCTGGTCGCCGAGAGGCTCGGCCAGCAACCGGAGGGCTGAGAGGATACCGCCCATCACCACCGCCGCCGTGCCCTGGATGTCGTCGTTGAAGCTCGCTATCCGGTGGCGGTAGCGGTCGAGCAGC
>DASWJF010000150.1:0-6584 GCA_036397275.1 Actinomycetota bacterium | reverse complement strand
GCTCGGGGAGAACTGGATCGTGGCCCTGGTGGCCGACCGGGACCTCACCGGCCGGGGCGTGGAGGTGGAGATGTTCGGGGCCACCCGGAAGCTCCCCGCCGGGCCCGCGCTGCTCTCCATCTCGACCGGGGCGCCGCTCCTGGTGTGCCCGGTATGGACGACGGAGAACGGCTGGCACATCCGCGTTGGTGAGCCGCTCGGGACCCAGCCGACCGGCCGCACCAGGGAGGAGGTGGCCGCGCTCACCCGGCTGATGGGGGCGGAGTTCGAACGCGCCATCGCCGCGAACCCCGTGGACTGGCACATGTTCCAGCCGGCTTGGGGGGAGCCGCCAGGCTCGGGCGGGGGGGAACGGCCTTCGTGAGGGTCGCCCTGACCTGCCCGTACGCCTGGGACGCCCCGGGCGGCGTGCAGGTCCATGTTCGTGAGCTGGGCCAGCACCTCATGGCCCGAGGCCATGAGGTGCTGGCCCTCGCTCCCTCCCGGGGCCGGCCGTCCGAGCCGTGGGTTCGGGCGGTGGGCCGCCCGGTGGGCGTCCCGTACAACCGGTCCACCGCGCCGATCGACCCCCGCCCGTGGTCGATCGGGCGGGTGCGGGAGCTGCTCGCGCTCTTCGAGCCCGACGTCGTTCACGCCCACGAACCGCTCACGCCCAGCACGTCGATGTGGGCAACGCTTTCCTCCCGGGCGCCGGTGGTGGCGACGTTCCACTCGGGGGCCGAGCGGTCCCGGCTGTTCGACGTATCCGCACCGGTCCTTCGAAGGATGGCCCGGCGGATCGCCGTCCGGATCGCGGTGTCGGAGCGGGCCGCTGCGTTCGTCCGCGATCGCGTGGGTGGCGACTTCCGGATCGTGCCGAACGGCGCGGACGTCGCCAGGTTCGCCGAGGCGGCGCCGTCCGACCTCGGCCCCGGATCCAAGCTGCTGTTCGTGGGACGCCTCCACGAGCGGAAGGGCTTCCCTACGGCGGTCGAGGCGTTCCGACTCCTCGCCGTCTCCCGCCCGGACCTGCGGCTGGTCGTGGCCGGAGACGGCGAGGACCGGGATGCCGTGGAGTTGCTGGATCCGGCCCTTCGGGCCCGGGTGGTACTGCTGGGCTCGGTTCCCCACGATCACCTTCCCCCGTACCATGCGGCCTGCGACGTGTTCCTGGCGCCCTCGGTGGGGGGCGAGAGCTTCGGCATCGTGCTGGTCGAATCCATGGCTGCGGGCCTGCCCGTCGTGGCCAGCCGGATCCCCGGCTACGACGAGGTGCTGACCGACGGCGTGGAGGGGTTCCTGGTGCCGCCCCGGGATCCGGCAGCGGTGGCGGCGGCCGCCGCGGCGGTGCTCGACGACCCCGGCCTGGCCCGGAAGATGGGGGAGGCCGGGCGGGAGCGGTCTCGCCGGTACGACTGGGCCGTCGTGGCGGGCGAGGTCGAGGCGGCCTACCGGGACGCCCTGGCCTCGATACGATAGATGCCGTGACCCCCGTGTGGATCGCGCTCGGGGCCGTGGCCCTGGTGTTCCTGTACGGCGTGTTCCTGTTCAACCGGCTGGTGTCGCACCGGAACCGCTGCGACAACGGCTGGTCCCAGATCGACGTGCAGCTCCGCCGGCGATACGACCTCATCCCGAACCTCGTGGAGACGGTCAGGGGCTACGCGGCCCACGAGCGGCAGCTGTTCGAGAACATCGCCCAGGCCAGGAGCCGAGGCATCGCGGCCTCCGAGGTGGGGGATCAGGCCCAGGCGGAGAACCAGATCACTCGGGGCCTCCGTCAGCTGCTGGCGGTGGCGGAGAACTACCCCGACCTCAAGGCGAACCAGAACTTCCTGGCCCTCCAGGAGGAGCTCACGGGCACGGAATCGAAGATCGCCTTCGCCCGGCAGTTCTACAACGACCAGGTGATGCGGCTGAACACGCTGATCCAGTCCTTCCCGTCGAACCTCGTCGCCCGGCCGTTCGGGTTCGCGCTGCGCGAGTTCTTCGATATCGAGGATCCGGTCCGGGGCCCGGTGAACGTGGACCTCTCACAGCCGTAGCGATCCGTGTACGAGCAGATCTCGTCCAACCGTCGAAAGTCGATCCTCCTCCTCCTGGGCGCCGTCGTGCTGCTCGGGGCGGTGGGGTACGCCATCGGGCTCCTCACGCGGCAGGGGCCGGTCTGGCTTGTGGTGGGGATCGGCCTCGCCGTGGTCATGTCGATCGGCTCCTACCTGTACGGCGACCGGATCGTGCTGGCCTCCACCCGGGCCCGGAAGGTCACGCTCGAGGAGCAACCCAGGCTGCACAACGTCGTAGAGGGGCTGGCCATCGCGGCCGGGCTCCCCAAGCCCCGCGTCTACGTGGTGCCGGAGCAGGCCCCCAACGCCTACGCCACGGGCCGGAACCCGGAGCACTCGTCGATCGCCGTGACGCAAGGGGTCCTCGACACGTTGAACCGGGTCGAGCTGGAGGGCGTCGTGGCCCACGAGATGTCGCACATCCTGGATCGGGACATCCTGGTCGGCACCATCGTCGCCACCCTCGTCGGCGCCGTCGTCATCATGTCCGAGTTCTTCATGCGCGCCATGTGGTGGGGCGGGGTCGGCGGGCGCCGAGGAAACGACCGTGGTGGGGGTCCCGCCTCGGCCCTGCTGTTCGCGTTCGGGTTCCTGTTGCTGGTCACCGCGCCCATCTTCGGCCAGATCGTCCGACTCGCGGTATCTCGCCAACGCGAGTACCTGGCGGACGCGCAGGGGGCCATGCTCACCCGGTACCCGCCCGGCCTGGCCGACGCGCTCCGGAAGATCGGCGCGGCGAGCGGCATCCCCATGCGCTCTGCGAACAACGCCACGGCCCACCTGTGGCTGAGCCAGCCCTCCCGAGTGCAGGGGGAGCGGATGGGCCCGATGGAACGCCTGTTCTCCACCCATCCCCCCATCGAGGACCGGATCCGGCGTCTTGAGGAGATGTGAAGTTCTCTCCGGACCTCGTTCCACCCTGCGCGATCTGGGGTAGCATCACGGGGCCCGGCTGAAGGCCGGTGTGCCCGCGAGCCCCCCCATACCACTCTTGGAGGTCAACCCTTGAGCTTCACACGCCGTGGAAAGTTGGCGGTCGCGGCCGGCACGGTCGGTGTGTTGGCCCTCGCGGCCGTGGGCTACTTCGCCATGTTCCCGAACAACGCCCCCGCGATCGTCCAGCAGGCCATGTCGAGGGTGGGCCTGGTCGAGGAGCCCCCGCCGCCGGCCTGCCCCCTCACCGGGCAGCCGGCCCCGCACGGCGAGGTACCCGACCGGCCGGTGCTCGCGATCAAGGTCGAGAACCTGGCGGAGGCCCGGCCCCAGGCCGGCCTGGACCGAGCCGACGTCG
The DNA here is from genome assembly GCA_036397275.1 of Actinomycetota bacterium. GTDB lineage: Bacteria > Actinomycetota > UBA4738 > UBA4738 > HRBIN12 > AC-69. Next base: position 3,248 of record DASWJF010000150.1, on the reverse strand, counting down.
TGTACGAGGAACCGGTGGAGGGCGGCATCACCCGGTTCATCGTCGTCTACCAGTGCCACGACGCGAACCGCGTGGGCCCCGTGCGCAGCGCCCGAACCACCGACCCTGACGTGCTCGCCCAATTCGGGCGGCCGGCTTTCGGCTACTCGGGGAGCGCCAGCAACGTGGCCAGGGTGGTCGACCGGGCCGACCTCATCGACGTGAGGTACGACGTCGCGGTCGACGCCTACGCCCGCGACGAGAGCCGCCCGTCTCCCCACAACCTGTACACGTCAACCAAGCTCTTGTGGAAGGCCGCGAGGTCGAACCAGAGCCCGCCGGATGCCGTCTTCACCTACGCGACCGAGCTCGAGGCCGGGTCCAGGAGGGTATCGAGCGTCCACCTTCCCTTCTCGTCGTACTCCGACGTGTATTGGAAGTGGAGCCGAAGGGATGCCGCCTGGCTCCGGTCCCACGGCACCGTGGCCCACACGCTCGAGAACGGCTCACGGGTCGCCGCGGCGAACGTGGTCGTGATGCAGGTCGAGGTAACCATCCCGCCAGGCGGCCTCTCGCCGCAGGTCACCCTGACCGGCTCGGGCAAGGCGTACGTGTTCCGGGACGGCCGGATGGTCGTGGGCCGGTGGGACCGCCCCACCCTAGGCGACGTGACCACGTTCATGACCAGGGACGGGGAGGAGATCCCGCTCGCGCCGGGCATCACCTGGGTGGAGCTGTTGCCCGACACCATCGAGGTGGCCGTCCAACGGTAGCGGGCCTCCTGGTGCCTCCGGGACCGGCGGTAGACTGGAGCCGGGAGCGTCCTGAGGAGGGAGACCCGTGGAACGCGAGACCGGCACCTTCCGCGTGAAGTCCGGCCTGGCCGAGATGCTGAAGGGCGGCGTCATCATGGACGTCACCAACGCCGAGCAGGCCAAGATCGCCGAGGACGCCGGAGCCTGCGCGGTGATGGCGCTCGAGCGCGTACCCGCCGACATCCGCAAGGAGGGCGGCGTGGCCCGGATGGCCGACGTCGCCAAGATCGAGGGGATCATGAGCGCCGTCTCCGTCCCCGTGATGGCGAAGGCCCGGATCGGCCACTTCGTCGAGGCCCAGATCCTCCAGGGCCTCGGCGTGGACTACGTGGACGAGAGCGAGGTCCTGACCCCGGCCGACGAGGAGCACCACATCGACAAGTGGGCGTTCACGGTGCCGTTCGTGTGCGGCGCCCGGGACCTGGGCGAGGCCCTCCGGCGGATCGCCGAGGGCGCGGCCATGATCAGGACCAAGGGTGAGCCCGGGACCGGGAACGTGGTGGAGGCCGTCCGGCACCAGCGCGCCATCCTGAAGCAGACCGGGTGGCTCCAGAGCCTGCGGCCCGAGCAGTTCGTCTCGGCGGCCAAGGAGCTGGGGGCGCCGGTGGAGCTGGTTCGGGACGTGGCGGCCAGGGGCCGGCTGCCCGTGGTCGACTTCGCCGCCGGCGGGATCGCCACCCCGGCCGACGCGGCACTCATGATGCAGCTCGGGGTGGACGGGGTGTTCGTGGGCTCGGGCATCTTCAAGTCCGAGGACCCATCGGTCCGGGCCCGGGCCATCGTGGAGGCCACCACGCACTTCAACGACCCGGACGTCTTGGCGAAGGTGTCGCGCGGTCTCGGCGAGCCCATGCATGGCCTGGACATCAAGGAGCTCGGCGAAGAGGGGCTCCTCCAGGTCCGTGGCTGGTAGCCGGCCATGAAGGGCGGCGTCCTCGCGCTCCAGGGTGACTTCCGCGAACACGCGCAGGTGCTCGCGGAGATCGGCGTGCCGCCCGTCGAGGTCCGCATGCCCGAGGACCTGGCCCGGGTGGACCTGCTGGTGATCCCGGGGGGCGAGTCCACGAGCATCGGGAAGCTGGCGGCGAGCGCCGGGCTGGTGGAGCCGATCCGCGAGCGGGCGGCGGGGGGCATGCCGGTCCTCGGCACGTGCGCGGGCATGATCGTGATGGCCCAAAGGGTCGAGGGCGGCGAGCCGCTCCTGTCCCTCATCGACATCACCGTGCGCCGCAACGCCTACGGGCGGCAGGTGGACTCGTTCGAGGCCGACATCGACGTAGAGGGCATCGACCACCCGGTCCGCGCCGTGTTCATCCGGGCCCCCATCGTGGAAGACGTCGGCGAGCGGGTGACGGTCCTGGCCGAGCACGAGGGCCACCCCGTCGTGCTGGAGCAGGGGAACCTGGTCGTGGCATCCTTCCATCCCGAGCTGGTGGGGGAGACCCGCCTCCACGAGTACGTGGCGGGAAAGGCGTAGGGGAAGGCGTAGATGTCCGGCCATTCCAAGTGGAGCACGATCAAGCGGAAGAAAGCCGCGCAGGACGCGAAGCGCAGCAACGCGTTCGCCAAGCTGCTCCGGGCGGTGGAGGTGGCGGCCAAGGAAGGCGGCGGGAGCGTCGGGGGCAACCCCGTCCTGGCCTCGGCCGTCGACACGGCGCGCGACGCATCCGTTCCGGGGGAGAACATCGAGCGCGCCATCAAGCGGGGCACCGGCGAGCTCGCCGGCGGAGCCCGGTACGAGGAGGTCACCTACGAGGGCTACGGGCCCGGTGGCGTGGCCGTGTTCGTGGAGTGCCTCACGGACAACCGCAACCGCACCGCACAGGACGTCCGTCACGCCTTCACCCGAACCGGTGGGAACCTCGGGGAGAGCGGGAGCACCGCGTGGATGTTCACCCGCAAGGGCGTGGTCCAGATCGAGAAGTCCGCGGCCCCGGACGAGGAGAAGCTCCTCGAGATCGCGCTGGAGGCGGGGGCCCAGGACCTCGGCGACTCCGAGAGCACCTGGGAGATCACGTGCGACCCCGGCGCCCTCCGCGCCGTTCGCGACGCCATCGAGGCGGCCGGCATCGCAGTGCTGTCGGCCGAGCTCACGATGGTCCCGCAGACTCAGGTGCCGGTGGACGGCCCTGCGGCCCGCCAGGTCCTGGCGCTCCTGGACGCCCTGGAGGAGCTGGACGACGTCCAGGACGTCTACGCCAACTTCGACATCCCCGAGGAGGTCCTCGCCCAGGTGGTCTGAGGCCTGGGCAGAACGAGCCCACGCTCAGCCACCGGACCGACGTGCCCCCGGGTGATTGCCTGGGTCCATCGCCGCCCCTAGACTGAACACATGTTCGAACCGTGCGTGCTCGGCGTGGACCCCGGCCTGGCCTCCACCGGCCTGGCTGCCGTCACCCGGTCCCACGCACGGGCTCGGGTGGTGTGGTCCAACACCGTGCGGACCCCGGCCGG
>DASWJF010000149.1:0-4851 GCA_036397275.1 Actinomycetota bacterium | reverse complement strand
CGCCCGGCGGTTCGAGACCATCGAGTACATCGACGTGCTCCGGGAGGGCTACCAGGTGATGGACGCCACCGCCATCTCCCTGTGCATGGAGAACAAGCTCCCCATCATCGTGTTCGACTTCCGCCGGGAGGGGAACATCCGCCGGGCCCTCTCCGGCGAGCCCATCGGCACCCTCGTCCACGGAGGGGCGGGATGACCATCGAGACCGCCCTCGGAGGGGCTCGGGAGAAGATGGGGAAGGCCATCGGGATCCTGAAGGACGAGCTTGCCGCGATCCGGACCGGGCGGGCCACCCCGGCTCTACTTTCGCGGATCGTCGTGGACTATTACGGTACCCGCGTGCCGATCCAACAGCTGGCCTCATTCTCGGTGCCGGAGCCCCGCACCTTGCTCATCCAGCCCTACGACAAGAACGCCGTCTCGGCCATGGAGAAGGCCATCTTGGGAAGCGACGTCGGGATCACCCCGTCGAGCGACGGCTCGGTGATCCGCCTCAACTTCCCTCCGCTCACCGAGGAGCGCCGGAAGGAGCTGGTCAAGCTCGTTCACCAGCGCGGGGAGGAGGCGCGGGTCGCGGTTCGAAACGTCCGTCGCCACTCCAAGGAGGAGCTGGAGCGGCTGAAGCACGACGGCGCCATCTCGGAGGACGACCTCATCCGCTCGGAGAAGGAGCTCCAGAAGCTGACCGACCGCCACGTGGCCGAGATCGACGAGATCGTCGCCCACAAGGAGCAGGAGCTGAAGGAGATCTAGTGACCGAGGGCGAGAAGAAGGACGACCTGTTCGAGGACCTGGACAAGTTCTTCGCGCCCATCCAGGACGTCGACTGGCCGGAGACCACCTCCGCGCGCCCCGGCCACGAGCCCGAGGCCCCCGAGGACACGGCCGCCCTGGACGAGCCGGTGGCCGGCCGGGACGAGGAGGAGCCCGCCCCCGGGGAACGCGCACGGGACTCTGAGTGGGGGGAGGAGTCGGGGGGCGGGACGGTCGTCGAGGAGGAACAGGACGAGATCTCGGCCGAGAGCCTGGCCCAAGCCCCGTCGGCCTACGTGGAACTCCCCAGCCCCCCCGAGGAGGGGATCGAGGCGGACGTCGAAGCGGAGGAGAGCCCGGCCGCGGAGGAGGAGCCGAGCTCGGAAGCCGTGGAGGCCGCCGCCGAGCACTTCGCCGAGTCGGTCCGCGACGAGGTGAGGGTCGGTACCGAACTGGACACCGAGCCCGAGACCGCGCTCGCCGATCTTCTGGCCGGAGAAGCGCAGGGCGAGGAAGAGGAGGAGCTCGCCTCCGACCTCCAGGTACCGGCCTCCCCTCGAGGGGTAATGGCGAGCGGCTCGGAGGGGCTGGGAGGGCCGAGCTGGCAGGAGCCCTCGACCGCCGAGGTCGGCATGGACCACGAACCCCGCCGGATCGGCCGGGACATGCCGGCGGCGTTCGTCACCGGCCTCGTGCTGGCCGGGCTGGCCCTCGGCAGCATCGCCGTGGGGGCGTGGGCGTTCGCCTCGGTGGCCGGCGCCATAGTCGTGTGGGCCCTGGGCGAGTTCTACCGGGCCCTCCAGAAGCACCGCTACCAGCCGGCCACGGCCCTCGGCTTGGTCTCGGGCGGGCTCGTTCTGGGCGCCGCCTACTTCCGGGGCGAGGCGGCCATGCTGTCGATGTTCGCGCTCTCGGTGTTCGCCATTTTCCTGTGGTACATGGCCGCGCCCACCTCCCACCGGAAGGGCGCGCTGACGAACATCGGGGTCACCATCCTCGGCGTCGCCTACATCCCGCTCCTGGCCGGGTACGCGCTTGTCATGCTGAAGCTCGAGGACGGGCGGGGACTCGTGCTGGCGGTGATCGGGCTCACGTTCGTGTACGACACGGCGGCGTTCGTGGTGGGGTCGTGGTGGGGGAACCGGCCCCTCGCCCCGACGATCAGCCCGAAGAAGTCGATGGAGGGAGCCGTCGGGGCGACCCTCGTGACCATCGCCGTCTCGGTGGGTGCGGTATCCCCCCAGGAAACGCTGGAAGTGCTGAACACCGTGAGCCGGTCGGTGGGCCTGGCTGTGGTGGTGGCCCTGTTCGCCCCCCTCGGCGACCTGGCCGAATCCCTGCTCAAGCGGGACCTCGGCATCAAGGACATGGGGAGCGTCCTCCCCGGCCATGGGGGGGTCCTTGACCGGATCGACTCGGTCCTGTTCGTGGCGCCCGCGGCGTTCCTGTTCCTGCGAGTGATCCTCTCGTAACCGAGACTTCACACCGATAGTCGGTATCCGGGGGTACTCTTGAGCCGATGCGTTCGCTGACCATCCTCGGATCGACCGGATCCGTGGGGACCCAGGCCCTGGACGTGGTCCGGCGCAACCCGGACCGGTTCAAGGTGGTGGGCCTGGCCGCCCATACCAACCAGGAGCTGCTCGTGGGGCAGATCCGCGAGTTCCTCCCGCCCTACGTGGCCATCGTCGAGGAGGAGACCGCGGCCGACATCCGTCGGCGGCTCGGGTCGAACGTCCCCGGTGTGGAGATCTTCGTGGGCCCCGACGCCGCCGAGCGCCTGGCCCGCGACGTGGAAGCCGACATGGTGCTGAATGCGCTGGTCGGTTCGGCCGGTCTTCCCCCCACCCTGTCCGCCCTCCAGAGCGGCAAGACCCTGGCCCTGGCCAACAAGGAGAGCCTGGTGGTGGGGGGGGACATGGTGATGGACCTCATCAAGGGAGAGCCGGAGCGGCTGATCCCGGTGGACTCGGAGCACGCCGCACTGGCCCAGCTCCTGCGGGGGGAGCGCAGGGAGGACGTGAAGCGGGTGATCCTCACCGGGTCCGGGGGACCGTTCCGGGGGTGGGCCCGAAACGACCTTGCCCGGGCCTCGGTGAAGGAGGCCCTGGCCCACCCGGTGTGGCAGATGGGTCCCAAGATCACCATCGACTCGGCCACCCTGATGAACAAGGGGCTGGAGGTCATCGAGGCCCACTACCTGTTCGGCCTGGAGTACTCAAGCATCCACGTGATCATCCACCCCGAGGGCATCGTCCACGCCCTGGCCGAGTTCCGCGACGGCACGATCCTGGCCCAACTCGCCACGGCCGACATGCGGCTGCCCATCCAGCTCGCGCTGGGCTGGCCGGAACGGCTGTCCTCGGGCATCCAGCCGGTGCCCCTCGCGGACAGCCGGCTGACGTTCGAACCGGTCGATCGGGAGGCGTTCCCGGCCATCGACCTGGCCTACCGGGTGGGCCAGCTCGGGCTGACCTTCCCGGCGGTCATGAGCGCCGCGAACGAGGTCGCGGTGATGGCCTTCCTGGAGGGCAAGATCCCCCTCACCCGCATCGTCGAGATCGTACAGACCGTCGTCGACGAGCACGAAGCGCCCTCGTCCGTGGTCTCGGTGGTGAACCTGGACCGGGCGGACGGGTGGGCGCGCGGGCGAGCCGCCGAGATCATCGAGATCCGCTGACCGGGAAGGGCTGATGGCCGGCACCGTCGCCCAGATCGCGTTCTTCGTCGCCCTCATCGTCGTGATCGTGGTTCACGAGGCCGCCCACTTCGGGGTGGCCAAGCGGTTCGGGATCAAGGTCGAGGAGTTCTTCGTGGGGTTCGGTCCCCGCATCTGGTCGTTCCGGCGCGGCGAGACCGAGTACGGGCTGAAGGCCATCCCCGCCGGCGGGTACGTGAAGATCGCCGGCATGAATCCGTTCCAACCGGCCCCTCCGGAGGACCTGCCGCGGACGTTCGGGGCCAAGCCCATCTGGCAGCGGGCCCTGGTGATCGTCGCCGGCCCGGCCACCCACTTCGTGCTGGCGTTCCTGTGCTTCGCCATCTGGCTCGGGGCGGTGGGGCAGCCGGTGGCGGAAAGCCCTCTCATCGCCGCCGTGGCGCAGCGGCTCGACGGCCAGGACTCGCCCGCCGCCACCGTGGGGCTGCGAGCCGGCGACCGGGTCGTGGCGGTCGACGGCATCGAGGATCCCTCGAACGTCCAGCTCGTCCGATACACCCGGGTCCACGTGGGCGAGCCGATCACCTTGCGCGTCGAGCGCGACGGGCGCGAGCTCACGGTGACCGTGACGCCGGTCCTCGCCACGGTGGACGGGCAACGGGTGGGGAGGATCGGGGTCATCCTCGACGCGGCGCGGGAGACCACCGGGGTCGTCGGCTCGATCACCGGAGGGGTCAGGCTCGTCGGGAACTCCATCGTCGGAACGGTCGAGAGCCTCGGCAGGATCTTCGGGCCCGAGGGCATCTCCCGTCTCGCGGAGCTGCTGTTCACCGACGCCCCCCGGGAGCCTGACGACCCGGCGAGCGTCGTTGGGATCGGGCGGGTCGCCGGCCAGGCGGCGTCGGGTGGCCGGTTCTGGGACATCCTGTGGATCTTCGGGATCGTGAACGTGTTCATCGGGTTCCTGAACCTGCTGCCCCTCCCGCCCTTCGACGGCGGCCACCTGGCGATCCTGGCCGTGGAGAAGGTCCGGGGGAAAGCGGTGGACATGCGAAAGGTCATCCCGGTCTCGGCCGCGGTGGCCGCCTTCCTCGTCGTGTTCACGCTGGCGGTCGTGTACCTGGACATCGCGAAACCGATCAACCTCAGCCCGTAGGGTTCGCCACAACTTCTCAACAGGGGGGCCGAAGGCCCGCCACACGCTGCGGATACGATGGTGCCGTGACCCAGCAGACCGTCCTGGTCGTCGACGACGAGGAGGCCATCGCGGAGGCGGTTCGGGCCCGCCTCGAAAGCGGGGGGTACGACGTCGTCGTCGCCGGAGACGGGCCCCGGGCCATCGCGCTCTGCTCCGAGGTCCACCCGGACCTGGTGGTGCTCGACCTCATGCTCCCCGGGATGGACGGCCTGGAGGTGTGCCGGGAGATCCAGCGGGACCG
>DASWJF010000148.1:0-3313 GCA_036397275.1 Actinomycetota bacterium | reverse complement strand
GAGGGCCACGATCTTTCGGTCGGCCCGCTTCTCCACCGCTTCGTAGCAGGTGGGGCAGGTGAAGCGGTAGGTGCCCTCGCGCCCGCCCTGCGTCACCGACAGGAGGATGGCCTGGGGTCCCATGTCCACTTCCCCGCAGCGGGGACAGGTGGTTCGGATCGTGGTCATGACACGACCTGTATCGGCCCGACAGCGGGAGCGGTTTAGCGTCCGGGGAGCGGTGAGGACTACCCTATTCGTACAGTCCGAGGGTCCGGTGCGCGAGGTCCCCGACCCGGGCCTTCAGCTCGGGAGGTTCTAGGACTTCCGCCTCGCCGCCCAGGCGAAGGACCAGCCTGGCCACCCATTCCAGCCGGCTCGCCGGGAGCACGACCTCCAGGGCGCCGCCCTCCCGCTCGGTCTCCTCGCCGACCTCGTAGTACTCGGCCACCCACCGCGCGCCGGGATGGAGCAGCAGGCGGATCGGCACGTCCCGCTCGGTCGGGGTGTACAGGGGGCGGCCGGCGCCGGCCAGGCCTCGAGGCTCGAAGCGGACGCCGGTGGGCTCGGCGCTTCGGATTCGGTCGGCCCGGAACAGCCGCTCTTCGTCGGAGCGATGGTCCCACGCCGCCACGTACCAGTTCCCGATGGCGAAGAACACCTCCTCCGGCTCGATCTCCCTGGTGGTGGTCTCCGCCGAGGAGGCGGCGTAGTACTCGATCCGGAGGCTCTCCCGTTCCTCCACGGCCCTGCGGACGGCGTCCAGGGTATCCGCGGGGCGCCCAACTTCGCCCGCTTCCACTCGCTGGGCCAGCTCGCCCAGGGCCTCCGGCCCGAGCTTCTCCTCCAGCTTGCGAAGGGCCGAGGCCAGCGCTGGGGCCTCCCGGACGCCGGGCGTGCCGGCCAGGGCGGTCCCCCGAAGGTACAGGGCCAGGGCCTCCGCCCGGGTCAGGCGAAGGGGCCTGGCGAAGTAGTCGGCCATGTCGATCCACACCCGGCCGTCCTCGATGTCGACGACGATCAGGTCGCCGGGCCCGTACGGCGGCAGGCCCGACACGAAGAGGAGGTTCAGGTCCTCGACCAGCTCCTCCTGGCCCACGCCGAACAACTCGCCGATCTCCGTGAGCTCGGTCCCGGGGTGCCGGACCAGGTAGGGCACGATCACCAGGAGCCGCTCGAGGCGGTCGGAGGCCCGCGTCGTCCCGGACCGCCGGCCCCCGGTCGCGGGAGTCACAAGACCGCCTCAAGCCGCCGCACGATCTCCTTCCGAAGCGACTCCGGTTCCACGGCTTCGGCGTCCGGACCGAACGACAGGATCCACGACGCGAGCGCGTCGCCGGGGGCCGCCGGGAGGCTCACCTGGACCCAGCCGTCGGGGCGGGTTCGCTCGACCACCGCGCCCTGGATCCCCCCGGTGGCCCACCACGCCACCTCCGGCGAGAAGGCAGCGGTGGCCCGTTCCTCCGGCTCTCCCGGGCCCCACGGGCCCGCCTGAACGTGCTCCGCGGCCCGGAACCCCTTGGGCGGCGGACCGGCCTCATCCCCCGCGCGGAGCGCGCCCGAGACCCGTGACAGGCGGAACGCGCGGATCTCGCCTCGCTCGCGGTCCAGGCCGACCAGGTACCAGTGGCCGGCCCGGAACACCAGCCCCCACGGGTCCACGTGGCGTTCGGACCCGGCGCCTCGGGCCGTCCGATAGGCGAACCGAACGCTCCGCCGGGCCGCGATGGCCCCTGCGGCCGCGGTGAGGCGAGCGTCGGTCGTGCTGACCTCGGTCGCGAATGGGGCGGAGGAGGCGCCGGCCAAGAGGCCGCCGTCCGCGCCGTACAGCAGCTTCCGGACGGCCTGCTCCGCCGGGGCGTCCTCCCCGCCGGTGCGGGCCGCAACTAGGAGCGCCGAGATCTCGTCGGGCGCGAAGTCGATCTGGGGCAGGTAGTACTTGTCCTTGCGGATGACGTACGCCTGCTCGACCTCCCACACGTCCGTGGCGACGACGTCGATCGGCACCCCGACGTCGCGGAGGATGTCCTTGTCCCGTTCGAACATCCGCTTGGCGGAGTGGAGGTCCTCCTGCCCGTAGGCCTCGGACATCTTGTCGCGGATCTGCTCGAACGTCAGGGGCCGACGGGATTCCAGGAGCAGTGCGACGAGGTCGACCAGGCGCTCCAGCGGGTGCATGCGGGCGGCATCATACTCGGGCCATGGATCCGACCGAACCGACCGGCCTGGTCCGCCTGCGTCGCGGGAAGGTGCTCGATGTGCGCGCCGAACGGCGGGGCGCCGTGGAGCTCTCGGTCCTCGTCGAGCCGGAAGGCATCGAACGCGAGGCCCTGGCCTACCCCGCCCTCACCGGCCCCGTCGCCCCGGGCGACACGGTGGTGCTCAACACCACGGCCGCCCACCTGGGGCTCGGGACCGGCGGGTTCGACGTTGTCGTGGCGGTCGAGGGTGGCGCGGCCGTCGATCTTTCGCACCAGGGCCGGGTCATGAAGCTCCGGTACACCCCGGTGCAAGCGGCCGTGCGCGCGGTGGAGGAGACCCACCGGGACGTCCTGGAGGGGTCGGACGGCCTCGGGGGCACGCCGGTAGTGGCCGCGCCCCTGCACTCGATGATCGCTCCCATCGCGGCCGGGGCGAAGGCTTCGGGGAACGTCCGGGTGATCTACGTGATGACCGACGGAGCCGCGCTCCCCGGCGCGTTGTCGCGGCTGGTGCCGGGCCTGCGCGACGTGGGGCTCCTGGACGGGTTCGTCACGTGCGGGCAGGCGTTCGGCGGCGAGCTCGAGGCGGTCACGCTGTGGACGGGGTTGCTCGCCGCGAACGAGGTGCTGGGGGCCGGCGTGATCGTAGTGGCCGACGGGCCCGGGAACCTGGGCACCGACACGACGTGGGGCGTGAGCGCGTTGGCGAGCGGCCACGCGTTGAACGCCGCGGAGGCCCTGAAGGGACGGCCGGTGGCGGCCCTACGGGTGTCCTTCGCGGACCTCCGCGAGCGCCACCGCGTTGTGTCCCATCACTCGCTGACGATCCTGGAACACGTCTGCACCGCAAGGGTGAACGTCGCCGTGCCGGCGCTGGAGGACGATGGGCAGCGAGACGCGGTGTGGGACGCGCTCCGCGGGCGGAAGCTCGAGGACAAGCACCAGTTGGTCGAGGTGGACGGGCGGCCCGCCCTCTCGAAGCTGGAGGAGCTGGGCTTCGAGGTCGAGTCCATGGGCCGGACGCCGAAGGACGACCCGGCCTTCTTCCTGGCGGCCGGCGCCGCTGGCGTCCTGGCCGGCCGAATGGCCGCGGAGTCCGCCGCTACCGCAAGGCGTGACTGACCGGTCGTGGA
>DASWJF010000147.1:0-1650 GCA_036397275.1 Actinomycetota bacterium | reverse complement strand
CGGTCAACGGCCCAGATGATCTCCTACGAGGTCGCGATGGGCCTGGCCCTGGTGGCCGTCCTGATGTACTCGGGGTCGCTTCGGATGTCCGAGATCGTGGCCAGCCAGGACCGGGTGTGGAACCTCATCCCCCAGTTTCCGGCATTCGTGACCTACCTCGTGTGCGGCCTCGCCGAGACCAACCGCCCGCCGTTCGACCTGCCGGAGGCCGAGACGGAGCTGGTGGCCGGCTACTTCACCGAGTACTCGGGGATCAAGTTCGCCATGTTCTACCTCGGCGAGTACGTGAACATGGTCACCGTCTCCGCCATCGCCGTGACCCTGTTCCTGGGTGGGTGGCGGGGCCCGGCTCCGGACGTCCTGCCCTGGCTGTGGCCGGTGCTGTGGTTCGTCGCGAAGCTGCTGGTCGTGGTGTACCTGTACATGTGGGTCCGGCTGACGCTGCCCCGGATCCGCTATGACCGGCTGATGGCCTTGGGGTGGAAGCTCCTGATCCCGTTCGGGCTGGCCTGGATCCTGGTGACCGGCGTGATCGTGGTGCTGCCCGACGTGTACGGACGGGGAGCGACGTACGCGATCATCGGGGTGGCGGCCGGGATCCTGGTGGTGGCGTTCCTGCTCGCCCCGGTGTTCGCCCCGAAGCGATCGGCCGGGGAGGCACGCTCGTGAGCGAACGGCGGGGCGAGTACCCCGACTTCTTCGGCGCGGTCGGCGCCATCGGGAAGGGCATGGGGACGGTGTTCAAGCAGATCTTCCGGCCCGATGTCACCGAGGAGTACCCCAAGCACATCGACCCGCCGCCGCCCCGGTCGCACATCGGGCGCCACCTGCTGAACCGGCACGAGAACGGCCTGGAGAAGTGCATCGGGTGCGAGCTGTGCGCCTACGCGTGCCCGGCCGACGCCATCTGGGTGGAGGGCGCCGACAACGACCCGGACGACCCGGCGTCGCCGGGGGAGCGGTACGCCAAGGACTACCAGATCAACTACCTGCGCTGCATCATGTGCGGCCTGTGCGTCGAGGCGTGCCCCACACGCGCCCTCACGCTCACGAGCTACTACGAGCTGTCCTTCGCCTCGCGCGAGGAGGCCATCTGGACGAAGGAGCAGCTCCTGGAGGCGCCCCCGCCGCTCGGGACCGACCCCGTGGACCGGGAGGGCATCTAGGTGGCCCCCGATTACATCGTGTTCTGGGTGTTCGCCCCGATCTCGGTCGGATCGGCCGTGGCCGTGCTGTTCCAGCGGAACGCCGTCCACTCGGCGCTGTTCCTGATCGTGAACTTCTTCACGCTGGCCGTGTTCTACCTGGTGCTCGGGGCGCCGTTCCTGTTCGCCGTGCAGATCATCGTGTACGCCGGCGCCATCATGGTCCTGTTCCTGTTCGTGATCATGCTGCTCGGGGTGGACCGGGACGAGAGCCTGGTCGAGCGGCTGAGGGGGCAACGCCCCACGGCGATCCTCCTCGGCCTGGGTCTGGCCGCCGAGGTGTTCGTGACCATCCGGGCCAGCCTGGGGCTGGCCAGGGGGCCGGCCGACTTCGACCAGGTGGTGAACGAGGGGGGGAACGCCGAGGCGCTGTCGCGGGTGCTGTTCCGCGACTACTTCCTCCCCTTCGAGGTCACCTCGATCCTGCTGATCGTGGCGGCCGTGG
>DASWJF010000146.1:0-2343 GCA_036397275.1 Actinomycetota bacterium | reverse complement strand
TGAGGGCCAGCTCCCGGTGCCCGATCAGCCCCTCGGTGTCGGGGGTCCGGGGGAGGTGGAGCGAGACGAAGTCCGCCTGCACCAGGAGCGCCTCCAGGGTCGGCATCAGCTCGACCCCCATCTCCTTGGCCCGGTCCCGTGGCACGTACGGGTCGAACGCGATGACCCGCATCCCGAAGGCGGAGCATCGCTGGGCCACCATGGCCCCCACCCGGCCCAGGCCCACCACGCCCAGGGTCTTGCCGGCGAGCTCGACCCCCTGGTACGGCTCCCGATCCCACCGGCCGGACTTCAGGGCGGCGTCGGCCTGAGGGATGTTCCGAGCCTGGGCCAGCATCAGCGCCACGGTGTGCTCGGCGGCCGAGACGATGTTCGACGAGGGCGCGTTCACGACCATCACGCCCCGGCGGGTGGCCGCCTCCACGTCCACGTTGTCCAGGCCGATGCCCGCCCGGGCGATGACCTTCAGGTTCTCGCCGGCCGCGATCACGTCGGCCGTGACCTTGGTCTGCGAGCGCACCACGAGCGCGTCGTAGGGCCCGATGTCGAGGGCCAGGTCCCCCCGGGAAAGCTCGGGACGGACGTCCACCTGGAAGTCCTTGCGGAGGAGGTCCAGGCCCCGCTCCGACATCGGCTCGGTGACCAGCACCCGCACGATCCGGCCCCTACTCCGCCTGGGCGAAGACGTCCTCGGCCGCCGCGACCGCCGCGCCCCGCTTCACCGGATAGCCCAGTCGCTCGAGGGTCATCTCCAGCGCGGCCAACCCCCGGATCATGTCCAGCTGGTCGTAGTAGCCGAGGTGGCCGATGCGGAAGACCTTGCCCTTCAGCGGCCCCTGTCCGGGCGCGAGGATGATCGAGAAGTCCGCCCGGACCCTGGCGCAGATCGTGTCGGCGTCGAGGCCGTCGGGCGCCCGGACCGCGGTCACCGTCCAGGCCCGCTCGGCGTCCTCGCCGAACAGGTCGAGGCCGAGGGCCCGCACGCCCTCCTTGACGGCTCGGGACAGGAGTTCGTGGCGGGCGAACGCGGCCTCCGGCCCGTCCTGGAAGTACAGGCCGAGCGCCGCATGGAGCCCCTGGAGCACCGAGATGGCCGGGGTCCACGGGTTCTCCGGGTCTGGCAGCGCGTAGAACTGCTTGTAGTAGGTCCAGTCGAAGTAGAAACGGGGGTTCTTCGCCTCGCCCTGGGCCGCCCACGCCGCGTCGGAGACGGCCACGAACGCCAGTCCGGGCGAAGCCGACAGGGCCTTCTGCGAGCCGCTCGCCGCGACGTCGATCCCCCAGCCCTCGAAGTCGAAGGGCACGGCGCCGAGGGACGACACGGCGTCGACCATCACGAGCGCGCCGGCCTCCTGGGCTGCCCGGGCGATGGACTCGATGTCGTGCACCACGCCGGTGGAGGTCTCGCTCTGGGTGAGCAGCACGGCCTTGGCCGGCTGCTTGCTCAGGGCGGCGGCCACGTCGGCGGCCTTCACCGTCTGGCCCCACTGGTAGTCGATCGTGCGGACCGTGAGGCCATAGGCCAGGGCGATCTTGGCGAACCGCTCGGCGAAGTACCCCGCGAGCGGGACCAGGACGGCCTCCCCGGGCGAGAAGCAGTTGGCGACGGCCGACTCCAGCCCGCCGGTCCCCGACGACGTGAAGATCAGCACGTCGCGGTCGGTGCGGTACAGGCGCTGGAGGCTCTCCGTCACCTCCCGGAGCATCCGGCCGAAGCCGGGGCCCCGGTGGTACACGAGGGGGCTGCCCTGGGCCAGGTACACCTCGGGCGGGACCGGGGTGGGGCCGGGCGCCAGGATGATCTCGGGCCTGTCCACGATGCGCTCACTCCCTTGCGAGGTCTTCGCATGCGCGTCTCGCGCGGTTCGGCCCAGCGTATCATCCGGTGCCCCCAGCTCCGGAGCGGAGCGGGCTAGAACCGGAACGCGTGGAAGACGTCTTCCCCGTCGCACATGCGAAGGTCCTCGGCGGTGAGCTCCGGGCGCTCCGGCCTCCGTCGCAGCACGCGATCGAGGAGCGACCTGTGGCCGTTCCGGCGAGCGACGGCCAGGGCCACCGACTGCTTCCTCGCGTCGCGGCGCTTCCGCTGCTGGTTCAGGTCACAGGGCAGGTGGCTGACCAGGGGGCCCACGGTCACTCCTTCGGGGCCAGCGTGCGGAGGTCGAATTCCGGGTCGGCGAGCTGTTTCCGGTCGGGTCGGATCTGGGCCTTGATGAGCGGCATCGAACGGCGCACGTCCCGCGGCCAGTTCATGCTGAACGTCGAGAGCAGCCGGCCGTCCTTCAGCAGGAACGCCGCGAACTTCCGCTCCTCCATGCTCCCTCTCACGACCATATCGTCCCA
>DASWJF010000145.1:0-3034 GCA_036397275.1 Actinomycetota bacterium | reverse complement strand
CAGCGCCTCCCCGGCGAACATCACGGCGAGGTCGCGGAGCCGGCCCCGGTACTCGCCCGACAGCAACGAGACCGCCTCGGCGACGTCCAGCGCGTTGCCGATGGCTTCCCCGAGCGGCTGGGACATGTCGGTCACCGCCGCCCGGCAGGCCCGCCCCCAGTCCGCGGCCAGGGCCGTGCACGTTCGGGCGAGCTGCTCGGCGTCGGCCGCCGTCTTCATGAACGCGCCGCTCCCCGCCTTCACGTCGAGGAGGACGAGATCGCTCGCCACCGCCAGCTTCTTCGACATCACGCTGGCCGCGATGAGCGGCACGGAGGGCACGGTCGCCGTGGCGTCGCGAAGCGCGTACAGGGCCCCGTCGGCGGGGACGATGTCCTCGGTCTGCGCCGCCACCGCGCACCCGACCTCCTCGACCTGCCGCTCGAACGCCTCGGGCGACAGGTCGGTGCGGAGGCCCGGGATCGACTCCAGCTTGTCCAGGGTCCCCCCGGTGTGGCCGAGGCCCCGGCCCGACAGCTTGGCCACGGCCAGGCCCATCGAGGCAGCCAGGGGCGCGAACGCCAGGGTCACGCCGTCGGCCACGCCCCCGGTCGAGTGCTTGTCCACCGTGGGGCGGGAGATGCCGGAAAGGGAAAGGGTTCGACCCGAATCCACCATCGCTCGGGTGAGCGCCAGGGTTTCCTCCGGCTCCAGGCCACGGATGCACACCGCCATCAGGAACGCCGCCGCCACGTAGTCCGGGATCTCGCCCCCCGCGTAGCCCTGGACGAACGCCGCGAGCTCCTCCGGGGGGACGGCGTTCCCGTCGCGCTTGGCGGCGACAACGTCCCGGGGATCTCGAAGGCTCACGTCCCGCTCACCTCTTGGGTACCCGGACGGGCAGGCAACTCTCTACCTCAGATCGACCCCTGACCGGGGGCTCGGCCTGCCTGCCGATCCTAGCCTCAACCTTCGAGTTAGGTTGCCGTCCGGCCCAGGTGGTCAAAGCCCCAGCTGCTTCCCGAAGCTCTCGCCCGCCAGGCCCTCGGTCTGCACATCCAGCAGGTCGGCCACCGTCGCCCCCAGGTCGGCGAAGGTCGTCCTGGCGCCCAGGTCCACGGGCCCCTCCGGCACCCCGGTGGCGAGGAGCGGCGTGCACTCCCGAGAGTGGTCGGTGGAGGGCGTCGTGGGGTCGCACCCGTGGTCGCCCGTGAGGAACATCACGCCCCCGTCCAGGGCCCGCACCAGGTCCGGGATCCGCCGGTCCAGGGCAACCACGCAAGCCGCGTATCCGGAGGGGTCGTTGCGATGCCCGTACTTGCTGTCGAAGTCCACGAGGTTCGTGAACACCAGCGCCGGCGCCGGGCGGCGCAGGTACTCCAAGGTGACGTCAACGCCGTGGTCGTTCGAGTCGGAGTACCGGGCCTCGGACATCCCCTGCCCGGCGAAGATATCCTGGATCTTCCCCACCCCGTACACACCCACCCCGGCCTCGCGGCAGAAGTCGAGGACGGTCCGCTGGGGAGGCGGGACGGAGAAATCGCGCCGCTCGGGCATCCGAACGAACTTCCCCGGGGTCCCGGTGAAGGGCCGCGCGATCACCCGCCCCACCGCGTGCTCGCCGGTCAGGATCCTCCGCGCGACGCGGCACCATTGATATTGCGTGGGCAACGGCACGACGTCCTCGTGGCAGGCGATCTGGAACACGGAGTCGCCGCTCGTGTAGACGATGGGACGACCGGAGCGCATGTGCTCCTCCCCGAGCTCCGCGATGATCTCGGTCCCGGACGCGGGTACGTTGCCGAGCACCTTTCGGCCGATCTGCGCTTGGAACGGCTCGATGACCTCCGGTGGGAATCCCTTCGGGTACAGCGGGAACGGGCGGTCCAACACGATGCCGCACATCTCCCAGTGGCCCGTGGTGGTGTCCTTGCCGGTGGACCGTTCGATCAAGGTGCCGTGGGCCGTCCCCGGCTCCGCCCGGGCGGCCACGCCCTGGATGTCGGTGAGAAGGCCGAGTCCCAGCCTCTCGAGGTTCGGGGCGTGGATGCCGCCCACCGCCCGCGAGCAGTTGCCGAGCGTGTCGGATCCCTCATCGCCGTACGCGGCCGCGTCCGGCGCGCCCCCCACGCCGAATGAGTCGCACACGAGGACGAGGATACGGGGGACCCGGGCCGGGCTCACCGCCCGATCACCGGCCCTCGCCCTTCAGTTTGCAGTCGATGCACAGGATGGCCCACGGGAGGGCCTCCAGACGTTCGAGGGCGATGGGCTGCCCGCACCGCTCGCAGATCCCGTACGTCCGAAGCTCCATCTTCGTCAGGGCTCGATCGACCCACCGGAGGTTGGAACGAAGCGCCCTCATGACCGAGAGCAGGCGGGCCCGCTCGGCCGTGCTGTGCGCGCTGTCGGCGAACCCCCGCTCCACGTCGATCTCGGCGTCGTCCGAGTCGGGGTTCCCGCCGAGCTCCACGATCTCCTTGCGGAGGTTGTCGCGCTGGTCCTCCAACGCGCCTCGGAGCTCATCCATCTTGGCCTGGCCGATCACGACCTCTCCCTCCTCCCCCCGGGCGCGGCGCGGCGGGCCCGCGGATGTGCCGTGAAGTACACCTCGCGAAGGTGCTCCTTCGTCACCAGCGTATAGATCTGGGTCGTCGCGACGCTGGCGTGGCCCAGGAGCTCCTGGACCACCCGGACGTCGGCGCCCCCCTCCAGCAGGTGCGTAGCGAACGAGTGCCGAAGGGTGTGCGGCGTGACCCGCTTTCGGATACCCGCTCGCCGAACGTGCTCCGCCAGAATCTTCCAGCACGCCTGGCGCCTGAGCCGCGCTCCCCGGCGGCCCAGGAACAGCGCGCCGCGGGATCGCGGCGTCGCCAGGGCAGTCCGCTCTCGCGTGAGATAGGCCGCGATGGCCTCGCGCGCGTAGCGCCCCAGCGGCACGTCGCGCTCCTTGCCCCCCTTGCCCAGCACCCGGACGCTGCCGCCCTCGAGGTCGACGTCGTCCACGTCCAGCCCCGTCAGCTCGGACACCCGGAGCCCCGCCCCGTACAGGGTC
>DASWJF010000144.1:0-4380 GCA_036397275.1 Actinomycetota bacterium | reverse complement strand
GATGCTGACCGGCGAGATGGCGAGGCTTCGCATCGACGACCGGATCCGCGAAGCCGACGCAGAGCGGCTGGCCCGATCCACTCGGGCGGGGCGGGCCGTGGAGGCCAGAAGCGGCGGCGTGCGGCGGTTCACCGCGGTGCTGGCCGCGGCGGTCCTCTGGCCATTCAAGCACTGAGCATTCAGCCGGCGGTCACGGACGGGCCATCTTCCGGTCACCGAGGGCCGCTAGCGTCATAAGTGCCGAGAGGCATGCGCCCACTCCAGCGGGGAGCCGGACCGTCACCCGGCTCCCCGCGCCCCCCTCCGCACGGATCAGGTGAGGGAGCCGAACAGCTCGCTCAGGGCTGGCTCGGGAACCTCCCCGTCCATCGCGGCGGCCACCGTCCCGTCCGAGTTCACGAAGTAGATCGTGGGGAAGCCCTGGATGCCGAAGGCGGCCGACAGCGTCTCTCGGGAGTCGTCGATGGCCACCGGGAACGTCAGGCCGTTCTCCTCCATGTATCCGTCCACGGTCGGTCCGGGGTTCTGGTCGATGGCCGTGGCGATCGTCACGAGCTCGACGGTCGGGTACCGGTCCGCCACCGCGGCAAGGACCGGCAGCTCCACCTGGCAGTGAGGGCACCACGGCGCCCAGATCGCGATCGCCGTGGGCGTGCCGGGGCTCCACTCCATGCGCCCACCGCCCAGGAGTGGCGCAGAGAAGCTCGGGGCCTGCGCGCCTTTGGGGAGGAGGGCGGGCTGCGGAGGGCCGGACACCTCCACCAGGCCTACGGCCGATGGCCCCGTGCCGTTCCCGCCGCCCCCGGCCAGCGTCACCCCGATGACCCCGGCCGCCGAGATCAGGGCGATCGCCCCGAGCACGTACGCGAGGGCCCGGCGCTGCCTGGTCCGGCGGGAGGCGGCGGCCCGCTCAGCCTTCGCCTGCAGTCGCCGCTGCAGTTTCGTGACCTGCTTCTGATCCGACGCGTTCGCCATGGTCTCCCTCCGACTCGAAGTAGTTGTCCAGCTGCAGCGGTCCCCGCGGGCGCGCCGCCAGGTACAGTCCCGCCAGGAGGACGGGGACGTCGCGTGCGATGTCCAACCAGCTCACTCCCTGGCCGGGCCCGCCCCCGCCAAAGCACCCGCAGTCGATGGCGAGCCCTCTCGCCTTGGCCTGGCCCATGCCCGCGATGAACAGGGCGGCCAGCGCCGCGGTGGCGATGCCGGCGAACCGGGTGAACAGCCCGAGGACCAGGAGCACCCCCACGCCGATCTCCGCCCACGGGAGCAGCGTCGCGACGGCCTCCACCATGTTGCGGGGCATCACGTCGTAGGAGCCCACGGCCAGGATGGCCTCCTGGCGGTCCATAGCCTTGGCGATGCCCGCCCACAACAGCAGGAAAGCGGGCACCCCGCGGCACAGCAGCCGCCAGACGATGAGCCGAACGGAAGGCGCCCTCGACATCGCCATAATGGTCCGTAACCGCCGATCGGGGAGCGTGGGCCGTTCGGCCCTCCTCGCCCGGGACCGAGGCCGTTGCCCGGCCCGGCCTACGGAAGGTCGCCGGAGGGGAGGTTGTCGATGACCACCGGTTCGACCGGCTCGGGCAGCTCGAACCGGAGGATCTTCGAGTAGAAGTACAACTCCGCTTCCAGGGACCGCCGGATGTTCTCGGCCTTTCGGAACCCGTGCTGTTCTCCTTCGAAGGCGACGTAGGCGTACGGCAACCCCTTGGCCTCCAGCGCGCGGACCATGATCTCGGCCTGCTGCGGCGGCACTACCTCGTCGTCCAACCCCTGGAACACGATGACGGGGCATGACAACGCGTCGAACGAGTGGATGGGGGAGCGGGCCCGCCAGAGGTCGGCAGCTTCCGGCCACGGGCCGACCAGGTTGTGCGTGTACCACAGCTCGAACTTGTGGGTGAACGTGGCGAAGGGCTCCAGGTCCACCAGCCCGAAGTAGCTGGCGCCCGTCGCGAACTCGTCGTGCCAGGTGAGCGCGCAGACCGTGGTGTACCCGCCGGCGCTCCCACCCCTGATGATGAGCCGCTTGGGGTCGGCGTCGCCCCGGTCCACCAGGTACCGGGCGGCGTTCACGCAGTCGTGGACGTCGACGACCCCCCACTGCCCGTACAGCCGCTCGCGGTACTCACGACCGTACCCAGTGCTTCCGCCGTAGTTCACATCGACGAGCGCGAAGCCCCGGCTGGTCCAGAACTGCGTCTCCAGCTCGAACCGGGGCGTGGACTCGGAGGTCGGACCTCCGTGGACGTGCACGACGAGCGGAGGCAGGTCTCCCCGGGGGGCCGAGAAGTCGGGGTTGGTGGGCGGGTAGTAGTACGCGTGAGCCTCGAGACCGCCATCCGTGGGGAACTCGATGGGCTCGGGCACGGAGAAGAAGGCCGGGTCGATCGAGGTCCGTTCGCTCTCCCGCAGGACCTCCACCTCTCGGGTGGTGAAGTCGAGGACCACGACCTGGTTGGGGAGGGCAGGCCCCCCGCCCACGAATGCGAGCTGCGTCCCCCGGGCCCGCACGTACGGGTCGTAGCACGTGTAGGGGAGGTCGAGATCCAACAGCTCCCCGGTGTTCGGGTCGAGCATGGCCAGGTGGTGAACGCCACTCTGGCGGTACAGGCAGGCGATCCGCCCGTCGGACAGGATGGCGTACGTCGAGTACCCGAACTCCCACATGGGCACGGCGAATTCGGCGGCCATGGGGGCGAGGTTACGGTCCTCCCCGTCTTCTCGGCGGTACAGGTTCCACCAGCCCGTCCGGTCGGAGATGAAGTACAACGCGCCGTCCGGGCTCCACTCGGGCTGGAAGATCGACTCGCCGGGCCCCCCGGCCACCAGCCGATCCCCTTCGAAGGTCCCGTCCTCGGCCAGGTCGGCCGACCGAAGCTCCGTGTCGTCCCAGGGCATGTTCGGGTTGTCCCAGCAGGTCCACGCGACGCGACGACCGTCGGCGGAGATGCGGGGGAACGCGTAGAAATCCCGGCCCGACGCCGCCGTCCGGGGCTCCGACGACCCGTCCGCTGGGAGGGTGACGAGCTCGTTCCACGTCTCGCGGCCTTCGCGCCGCTCACGCACGCACACGATGAGCCGGCCGTCGGGAGTGATCCGGCCGTCCGCGTACCGGATCGAGCCCGGCTCCGGCGGCTCGGGGGTGATGGGCCGGGGCTCGCCACCCGGCTCGTGGCGGTACAGCCGCTGGTCCTCGAAGTTCGAGAAGAACACGACGCCGTCGTGCACCAGGTACGCTCCCCCGCCGTACTCGTGCACCTTGGTCCGCACGTCGAACCCCGGCGGCGTCACGTCCACTGGCGACCCGAACGGATCGCCCCGGACGACCACGTTTCGGCCGCCCTCGTCGGGCCTGAGCTCGACCCAGTAGACGCCGTCGGCCTCCGCCGAAGGCTCGTAGAGCCACACGCCGGCCTTGGCCACGAGCTCCGCGGAGATCGGCGAGCGCCAGGATCCGTACGGCGCGACCCCGGCGCTCACCGCCGCCCCACCACGACCCGGGTCACCTTCAGCTCGCCACCCGCGGTGCTGCGAACGTCCCGAAAGCCGTTTCGCCGGAACACCGCGGCCACGGACCGAGCCCGGTCGGGGCTCACCTCCACCAGGAGCCACCCGCCCCTCCTCAGCCACTCGCGCGATTCGGTGGCGGCCCGTTGCACCAGGCCCAGGCCGTCCGGGCTGTCGTCGGTGAGGGTGTGACGGGGCTCGAAGCCCAGGATCTCCCGGGGTAGGTCCCGCAGCTCGCGCCGGGCCACGTAGGGCGGATGCAGGGTGATGATGTCCACCTTGCCCTTGAGCTCGGACGGCAGGCCGCCGAACAGGTCGCCGGTCGCGAAGGTCGCCCGAAGCCTCAGGCGCTGGGCGTTCTTCCTGGCCACCCGGACCGCCGCTGGCGACAGATCGGTGCCGAAGACCCGCACCCCCTTCGTCTCGTTGGCCACGGCCAGGGCCACGGTTCCGCCACCGGTGGCCAGATCCACCGCGATCGCGCGCCTGCGTCCGCGGAGCCGCCGAACGGCTTGCCGCGCAAGGAATTCCGTGGAGTCCCTGGGGACGAACACGCCGGGCTTGGAGATGAGCTGGAGACCGAGGAACTCCGCGTATCCCGTGATCAGCTGTACGGGTTCCCCGGTGGCCCGGCGGGCGATCATCCGCTCGAACCGGCGCGCGGCGGCGGGAGGGACCTCGACCGTGGGGTCGAGGTCCTCGACGCCCATGGCATCCATCAGGAGGTCCTCGGACTCGATCTCCTCGCGGTCCTTCTGCCAGTGGTCGATGGCCGGCGACGCCTTGAGGGTCTTCACCGCTCGGTCGAGGAGATCCTTCGCCTTCATCGCCGAGGCATCCTACCGAAGCCGTCGCACGTAGAATCGG
>DASWJF010000143.1:0-15179 GCA_036397275.1 Actinomycetota bacterium | reverse complement strand
AAGGAGCCTCCCCAGGGCCCCTTCTGCGTGGCGCCAGGATGAGGCGCGAAGCGCCGGGCGGGTGGGAGATGAGCGGATGATGCTCGGGCTGACAAGGGCCCAGGGCATCATCCTCGCGGTCGGCGGGGCCATCTTCCTGCTCGTGGCGGGGGCTGCCCTGCTGTCGCGGGGCCGGCCCCGGCGGGTGGAAGCGCCGGAGATCCCCGGGGCGATGCGGCCCGGCCCCTCGGACCAGGACCTGGAGACGCCGCTCCTGCACAAGCTCCAGGGCTGGGGCGTGCTGTTGGTCGGGTTCTTCGCGATCTGGCTCCCGCTGACGTTGGTGCTCGAGCCCGGTACGAACCTGGACCAGGAGCGGGCCCTCCTCACGGAGTCGATCGCGCGGGGGGAGCGGAGCGTCCTGCTGTTCTCCGAGGAGAACCAGGGAGGCATAGGTTGCGTCCGGTGCCACGGGCCCGAGCTTCGGGGCGCGCTCATCCTGAACACGAAGACCCAGACCCCGTTCCAGACACCGGACCTCACGACGGTCTGCGGCGGGCCCTGGGCCGGGCATCCGGCGATCTTCAGCCTGCGCGACATCTACGCGACCATCGAACGGGGACGCGGCCTCATGCCGTCATGGAGCATCCGGTACGCCGGCCCCCTGGACGACCAGCAGATCAACGACATCGTGAACTACGTGGTGTCCATCCAGGACGAGTCCCAGGTGACGTTCGAGCACAACGTGTGTATCAACCCAGATGCCGTGAAGGCTGCCTACGACAACCCCGACTTCGTAAGGAACCGACCCGAGGTCACCAACCCCAACACGAGCCTGTGATGATCGGCGCCGAGACCTGCCTGGGGTTCTCCGTCGAGTGCGGCACGCTGGTGAAGGGCGGCCTCGCCGTGATGACGGCCTTCGTTCTGTTCGTGGGGAGCGTGCTGCTGATGCTCTCGGCCGTGTTCGGCCGAACGATGGGGTACCTCGTTCTCGCGGCATCGTTCTTCGGATGGATGGTGCTCTTCTCGGCGCTGTGGGTCTTCGGGTTCTGGTCCCAGGGCCTCGAGACGCCGGTGGACCTGGGGCCCCGAGGCGCGGAGCCGGGATGGGTCGTGGAGGCCGCCGGGCAGGACGTGATGGAGCTTCCGTACCCCGAATACGAGAGCTACCCGGACGGGGAGCCCTGGGAGGAACCCGACGCCGGCCTGTCCGCCTCCGTGCAATCCGTCACGGGGACGGTGCAGACCTACCTGGCGGAGCAGGCCAACGAGGAGGCCGGCAAGCGAGAGTTCGAGCCGGGAGCGTTCCAGACCACCGACTTCACCGTGCAGAACGTGCGGTTCGCCGCGGCCGGCGACGTGTCGCTCGCCGCCGCGCACGGCTACTACAACGGCGGCGGCCCGCTGGTCACGCTGTACCTTCGGCACGACAGCGGGAACGTCCCCAGGTATTCGTGGATGTTCCTGATCGGCTCGACGGTCGGCCTCCTGATCCACCTGCCGCTCCTTGACCGGGCGGAGCGGCGGCGCAAGGAGATCCTGACCGGCGGGACCTCGCCGCCGTGGTACGGCCCGGCCTAGGAGGGGATGACAGTGCTCGCTCAGGAAGCCCAGCCGCTGCTCGACCAGGGAGGAGTGCAGTTCATCCTGTTCGGGGTGATGGTGCTGGCCATCTTCATCACCCTTTGGATCACCATCGCCAAGTAGGGCGGAGCCTCAGACCTTGGCCAGGTCGGCCACGGCCCGCCCCCGGCGCTTCACGTCGGCCAGTGCCGCCTTGCGCTGCTCGTAGTAGGCCAGGATCTGGAGCTCGATGGCCAGGTCGACCTTCCGGACCGAAACCCCCGGCGGGA
Source organism: Actinomycetota bacterium (assembly GCA_036397275.1). Taxonomy (GTDB): domain Bacteria; phylum Actinomycetota; class UBA4738; order UBA4738; family HRBIN12; genus AC-69. Next base: position 13,344 of record DASWJF010000143.1, on the reverse strand, counting down.
CCGAGAGCACGGCTGGGGCGAAGTTCAGGATGGACCGGACGCCCACAGCCACCAACCTGTCGGCGACGGATTGGGCCTCGGAGGCCGGGGTGCAGATGACCCCCATGGCGATGTCGTGTTCGCGCACCACGGCGGCCAGGTCGTCGAAGTGGCGGACGGTGAGGTCCCCCACGGCCTCGCCCACCTTGGCCGGATCGGCGTCGACGAGGCCGGCCACCCGAAAGCCGCGCTGGGCAAAGCCCCGGTAGTTGGCCAGGGCGTGGCCGAGGTTCCCAACGCCCACGATGACGATGGGCCAGTGCTGGGTGAGCCCGAGCTCCCGGCGGACCTGGTGGATCAGGTAGGCGACGTCGTACCCCACCCCTCGGGTGCCGTAGGAGCCCAGGTGGGACAGGTCCTTGCGGACCTTTGCGGAGTTCACCCCGGCCGCCTCGGCGAGGGCCTCCGACGAGATGGTGCCGGCCCCGCCCTCGGCGATGTCCACGAGGGCCCGGAGGTAGATGGGGAGGCGCCCCACGGTGGCCTCGGGGATGGGCCGCTCGCTCACGGGCGGATGTTAGCGCAATCGTGAAATCGGCGCACGAAGGCACAAGCGTGCGGGGCAGGCGGTTCGGCGGGGCGACCGTTCAGCGGCGGACGGCCCGGGCGAAGTCGCCGGGGTCCACCCGAACCTCGAACAGCTCCACCGCGTCTACCAGCACCACGGGGATCCGGATGCCGTACTCGAGCTCCATGGCGTCGTCTCCGGAGATGTCGACTTCCCGGTACTCGAAGGGGGTCCGGGTCCGCTCGGCCAGGATCACCCGGCGAGCCTCGTCGCACAGCCCGCAGTCCGGCCGGGAGTACATCACCACGCGCGCCAGCACGGCCGGCCATCCTACTCGGGCCCGGAGCGGCGGGCGTCGCCGGTGATACAACGGGAGCGATGCAGGAGGGTGACCGCCCGGACCTCGAGCTCCGCCGGCGCCTGGCAACCGGCGACCGGGAGGCGTTCGAGGAGCTGTACCGGCGATACTCCGCGGCGGCCTACGGCCTGGCCCGCCGAGTCACGGCGCAGGACGCCCTGGCCCAGGACGTGGTCGCCGATTCGTTCCTGGCCCTGTGGCGGGCCCCGGAGGCGTACGACCCGGCCCGTGGCCCCTTCCGCACCTTCTTCCTGTCGCTCGTCCACCACCGGGCCGTGGACACGGTCCGCCGGGAGGAGCGCCTCCGCAGAAGGGCCGAGCGGGTCTCGAACCTGGAGCTCCGCACAGGCGAAGATGTAGCGGAGGGCGTCGTCGAGGACGCGTACGTCTCCGGACGCCGGAAAGAGGTCCGGGACGCTCTGGAGACGCTCCCCCCCGAGCAGCGGAGGGTGGTGGAGCTGGCCTATTTCGGTGGCTACACGCAGGCAAGGATCGCCGTGGAGCTCGGCATCCCGGTCGGCACGGTGAAGACGAGGACGCTCGCCGCCATGCGGAAGCTGCGTCGGGCCCTGTACCGCGAGGACTGATGTGAACGAGGACCACGAACGGATCGAGGAACTGCTGGCGGGTTACGCGCTGCTCGGCCTGTCCGGCGAGGACGCGGTGGAGGCCGACCGGCTCCTGTCCGACCACGTGCCCTCGTGCCCCCGGTGCCGGGACGCCGTGGCGGGGTTCCAGGGCGTGGCCGGTGAGCTCGTTTTGGCCGCCGCTCCGACCGCGCCGCCCGAGCTCCTGCTTCCCCGAATCCGACGGGACGTGGCCCGGATCCCCCTCAGCCGGCGCCGGCGCGCCCCCGTGGCGGCCGTGGCGGGCGTGGTGGCCGTGGTCAGCCTGGCCGGCCTGTCGGCGTCGCTCGGCAACCGGGTGTCGAGAGCGGAGGCCCAGCGGGGGCAGCTCCTGGAGGTGATGCAGGTGCTCGGACAGTCCGGGGCCCACCCGGTGGGCCTCCAGAGCCAGGGGGAGCCTGCGGATGGGCTGGTGCAGGTATCGCGACCAGGCCTCGAGCGCATGTACGTGTTCGGCCGAAGCGTGCCGGCGCCGGCGCCCGGCCGCGCCTACCAGCTGTGGCTGGGGCGCGACGGCAGGTTCGTCCGCGTGGAGGGGGGCATGTTCGTCCCCGACGACGGCTGGGTGCTCCTGGAGGTCACGGTCGACCCCACCCGGTTCGACGAGATCATGATCACGGAGGAGGCCGTCGGCGCGGCGCCATCGAGCCCGTCCAGCCAGGGCCACGAGTGGCACGCCTTCCTGGCCGAGGCCGCGGCCTAGCCGAGCTCAAAGCTGCGCGAACCCCCGCACCATCAGCACCAGCCCGAACGCGACGATGGCGCCGGCCGACACCACCGGGACGAGCTGCGCCCATCGCGAGGACATGCGCCGCGACACCACGTCCCGCGCGCGGAGCGCGAGGACCCCCACCGCCATCAGAGCCGCGGCGAGGCCGACGCTGAAGGCGGCGATGAGCACCACCCCGAAGACCACCCGGTGGAAGGCCGCCGAGGCGAGCAGGACGACGAGTGCTGTGGGCGACGGCAGGATGCCGCCGGCCACGGCAAGGGCCGTGAGGCTCCTCCGGGAGAGGACCGGATCGTCGGGAACCGCATGCACGTGGCCGTATTCGTGGCCGGGGCCCCCTTCGTGCTCAAGCTCGTGACGGCGGGCGCTCCCCCAGGCCGCCAGGCGGCTCACCAGCAGCCCGGCCCCGAGCGCCACCGCCACCAGCCCCGAGGCCAGCCCCAGCCACGGGTAGACCCGCTCCGGCGCGAGCAGCCGCTCGGCCGACAGCACCAGCAGGCCGAGGGCCAGCACGGAGGCCGTGTGCATGACGGCCACGGCCCCACCGACTGCCGCCGCCTGGCGGACCCGGCCGCCCGAGCCCACCAGGTACGCGGCCATCAGCGTCTTGCCGTGGCCCGGACCGAGGGCGTGGGACGCTCCGAACCCCACGGCGAGCAGGATCGACAGCGCGACGAGCGGCAGGCCGGTCTGAGACACGAGGTCGGCGAAGGCGCCTCCGGCCAGGCCGGGACGGGCGGCGCCGGGAGCCGAGGTGCCGGGCTCAGGCACAGCGGGCACGCTCACGCCCGGCGCGTACGTGACCGTGGCCGAAGTTACGCGCAGCGGGCTCGACAGCAGGTCCTGGGGGTACGAGAGGAGCGCGTCGCTCACGCTCTCGGCGGGGACGGAGGATCGCTCGACCGCTGCCCCGTCCTCTCCGACGGCCGTGATCTCGCGCCACCCGATCCGGCCGGGGTAGTTGTCGTCCCGGTACCGGATCGTGCCCTCGTCGGCGACCGATCCGCCGAACGTGGCCTCCAGCCGGAAGATCGACAGCCCTCCCTGGCCCGGGCCGAGGCGCGTCGAGCTCGACACGACGTGGAGCTCGACCGGTCGACCGCCCACCGAGAGCTCAAGGTTCGAGAGCAGCTTCGGTGCCGTGCGGTCCGCCCACCTCGCCCGCTCGGCCTCGCTCGCCGTGCCGTCGCCGTCCGCGTCGACGTTCGCCATCTCCTGGAACGTCGGGATCTCGGCCATGTCGACCACGTAGTCGATCCGGACCTCGCCCGGCATGACGTGGATGCCGCTGTACACGTTGATCGTGAAGTTCCCCAGGGGATGGGCGAACGCGGCCGCCGGCCACAGCACGATCGCCGCCGCCATCACCGCGACCCCCAGGAACCGGCGCACCGTTCGTCTCACGGCCCTACCTCCAGCCTCGCCAGGGACCGCTCCGCGACGGGCGCGTACAGGATCGAGAAGTGGGGGTTCGTCTCGAGCGCCTCGGCCAGCAGCCACCGCGCGCCGTCCTCGTCGCCGAGCTTCAACCGGATCATCCCGGCGTGGAACATGAACAGCGCGTTCCTGGTGCCGAGCGAAAGCGCCCGGTCGGCGTACCCCGACGCCTCCGCGAAGCGCCCGTTCGCGTAGAGCGCCCACGCCAGCGCGTCCGCCACGTGGACGCTGTGGCGCCGTTCCCACTCGGCCCGGGCCGCGGCCAGCGCGTCCTGCGGGCGGCCGTGGTCGGCGTCGAACAGCGCCAGCTCGAGATCGACGTTCACCCCGTTCGCACGGAACAGCGCCTCCTCGGCGCGGACCAGCGCGTACTGCTGCTCCGCTTGATCGCGTTGCCCGCTCACCGAGTACAGGTCGCCGAGGGCGATCACGAACTCGGGGAGCGGGTACCGCTCCACGACCCAGGAGTACCGGGTGATGGCCTGGTCGATCCGCCCCCGGGCCCAGGCCACCTTGGCCAGGCCGGCGTGGAGAGGGATGAACGACGGGGCGAGCCGCGTGCCGCGCCGGTAGGCCTGCCCGGCCTTCGAGAGCTGTCCGCTGTTGAAGTACAGCTCGCCCAGCTGGTAGCTCACCCACGCGGCGTCCCCGGGGAATCCCGACTCGCCGGCGGCAGCCATCGCGTCGATCGCCCCGGCCACGTCGCCCTGGATCTCCCTGGCGTAGGAAACCCTCGCGTACGAGGACAGGTCCGGCCGGGTGTCGACCATCCGCTGGAACGTCTCGAAGGCCCTGCCGTAGCGCCCCAGCTCGAGCAGGGCGTCGCCGATCACGCCGTAGACGTTCCCGTTGTAGGGGTTGACGGCCCGCGCCTTCTGGCCCCACTCCATGGCGCCAGCGAAGTCGTGCCGGGCGAGCGCCAGCGCGCCCATCCCAACCAGCGCCTCGTAGTTATCCCGCGCATTGAGCTCGAGCGATCGCTCTAGGACGCCCTCGGCCTTCGGGTAGAAGCTCGGGTCCGCGGTGACCCTGGCCTGGGACACGTAGGCCAGGCCCAGGGACGCGTACGACCGCCAGTCCGAGGGAAGGGTTCGGAGCCGCTGCTGGAGGTTCGCGATGGTCTGCTCGAGGGATCCCGACGGGATCGCCGCCGACAACAGCGCGGAGCCGTCCGGCACCCCCGACTGCTGCTGCCCGTCGACTCGGACCCGGAAGAGGCCGATCCCCCCCAGCAGGAACAGCAGCAAGCCGAGGACCGCCGCAAGCGCCATGGTGCCGAGTCGTCTCATCGCTCTCGTCCCCCGGGAGGGAGGGCCGGCCCGTCCGGGCCGGCCCCTCCGCCCTTCGATCAGTGAGGCGCCGGGTCCGATCCGGAGTGCGGGTAGGCGAGGTACGGGAACGTCGCGGTGAAGGCCACGTCGTTCGCGTTCACCCCGTCCCCGATGGTGTCCGCGATCGGCTCGTGGGTCGGCAGCAACACGCCGAGCACCACCCGCAGGGACACGTCGATGATGTCGTCGGACAGGCGCCGCCCGTTGGGGAACCCGGCCAGGTCGCCACCGATCACACCGAAGGCCGAGCATCCCGAGGTGCAGGGCGCGATCGAAATGTTCAGGCGAAGCATCTCGCTCGCCGTGACGTTCGCCGGCATGTTCAGCGCTTGGACCCCGGTCAGGAACACCGAGATCAGGTCGCTGCGCTGGATGCCGGGCGTGCCCGAGTCCGAGTCGGGGACCGCGGTCCCGTACACCGCGTTCAGCAGGTGCGGCAGCTCGGGGTCCTGCACCTTCGGCAGGTAGGCGCCGTCGCCGGAGGGCCTGGAGGAGTTGAAGTAGTCCTTGACTCCCACCGGGACGACGACCTCGTTCACCAGCGGCATACCGAGCCGCGACACCTGGACGAACCTCCCGGTGAAGTCCTGGGCCCCGGCTCCCTCCACCCGCATGCTGCGGCGGGAGGCGGTGCTCCAAATGCCGATGATCGGGTTGGCCGTGGCGTCGCCCCCCGCCGCCAGCCTGGACTTGGGAACCTGGACCGCGAATGCGCTCACGTTGAAGCCCGCGAGCGTATCGTCCCCCACCTCGGACAGGTCGGCCCCGTACAGGAGGTCGAACACCCGCAGGTCGAGGAAGAACGGGTCGTCGGACTGGCCGACCCACGTGTAGCTCGGGTTGGCCGAGCCGCCGAACTGCACGGTCGCCGCGTCGAACAGGTTGGCGTTGTACCCCGGCATCGAGGCCGCGCCCACGTTCGAAGGTGCGGCGATGGCGCCGTCCACCAGGGTCTGGGACCTGCCGGCGTCGACGTTGATCCGGATGAGGTCGTAGGTCTGATAGAAGTTCAGGTCCGGATCGTCGAGCGCCGTGACCGGGCCGGTGTTGTACAGGAACGTGTCGCCGTTCCAGTAGTGGTTGTAGAAGACCCACCGGTAGGTCAAGTCGGCCTTGGCGTCGGCGTCGTTGTCGATCTTGATGTCGTAGTTCACGCCCTCGGCCCAGGCGTAGAAGTTCGGGCCGCCGCCCGGCTCCTGGAACGGGAGCCAAGCGCTGACCATCGTGACCGTGTCGGGCCGGTCCGCGCTCACGAACGCGTAGAGGTCCGTGAGGTCGATCTGCGGATCGGCTGCCACCAGCGGGGCCTCACGGTGGCTCGACGCGCCGCCGGTCAGGGGTCCGAGACGGGCGAACAGTCCCGCCCCCACTATGAGCGTCGCCGCCGCCGTGAGCGCCCGCGTGCGCAAGCGCGTTCGAGACAACGGGGTGCCTCCTCACTCGCAGGGATGTCCGTGGATGGTGCGTCGACCGCCGTGCCGCGGGGTCCGTCCGCCGCGCCGCCCGTCCTCACCTCCCCTCCCGAAGCGGCCACGCATGCTTCGCGCCGGCCGGGAGGTCGGATCACCCCTGTCGGAGACGGTTCAGGAAGCCGAGGAGGACGCCGGGGTCCGGGCCGCGGCGTGGCGCGACGCCCGCAGGAACCCCCAGAACATCACGGCGATCCCCACGGCGAGCGCGAGTGAGAAGACCGTGAAGTTGCCGGCGGCGGCGAAGGCCGACCCCACGGCGGCGATGATCGTGGCCCCGAGGGCGATGCCCAGCACGCCGTAGAAGGCGTCCCTGCGCTCGGGTCGTCCCCGCATCCGCCAGGCCGACCACAGGGCCCCCCCCACCAGCACCAGGTACGCGGGGATCGCGATCACCTGGGGGAGCCGGTGGGCGGCGGTCCCGGCGCCGAACACCACCTTGCCCGAGGGGAGGTCCTGGCCGAGCGCGGCAGGATCGGCGATCCCGGCTGTGCGCACCACCCCGAACGAGTAGCCCGTCACGAACACCAGGGCGAGCAGCACCACGACGAGCACCCACGGACGCCGGAACAACAGGACGACCTCGCCGGCGGCCAGGAACGGCACGTTCAGCGCGGCTCCCAGGAGCCAGTACGCCCGGTACTCGAACGCCGACCAGTCACCCAGGACCCCGAGCACCACCGCGAACGAGGCTGCGGCGTAAATGAGCAGGGCCAGCGCCCACAGCGCCTCGTGCGGGCGCCGCCGATCGAGGTACCGACGCGCCAGCAACCCCGCGAACGCCAAGGCGATGAGGGCCGCGAGCAGGGGGACCACCCACATGACGGCGAGCAGCATACGCGTCCGGAACGCGCCCGGCTGCTACGATCGAGCGCCGTGAAGAACGTCGCGAACGCACCCGGCCCCACCGTGATCTGTTCCACCGTAGCGTTCTTCGGCCTGCCGCTGCGCGAGGCTTTCACTCACATCGCCGGGGCCGGGTTCGGCGGCGTGGAGGTGATGGTCACGCGCGATCCGGCCACCCAGGACGGCGGCCGGATCCGCGAGCTGGCCGAGGAGCACGGGCTCCTCGTCCAGGCCATCCATGCGCCCTTCCTGCTGATGACGCGGAAGGTGTGGGGCACGGACCCCGTGGGCAAGATCGACCGGGCTATCGAGCTGGCCGAGGACGTCGGCACTCCGCTGGTCGTGGTGCACCCCCCGTACCGCTGGCAGGCCAGATACCGAGGGTGGCTCGACGAGCGGCTGCCGGAGCTCTCCGCGCAGACCGAGGTAAAGGTGGCCGTCGAGAACATGTTCCCGGTCCGGCTTCGCGGCGAACGAGGCGTGACGTTCCACGCCAAGCAGCAACTGAAGGATCTGGAGTCGTTCCCGCACGTCGTGCTGGACACGAGCCACGCGGCGGTCTCGGGCCTCGACCTCACCGAGTCCTTCCGACGCCTCCGCCACTGCCTGGCGCACGTGCACCTCTCGAACAACGCGGGGCGGGGATGGGACTCGCACCTCCCGGTGGACCAGGGGGTCTTGCCCCTCGCGGAGTTCCTGGAGCTCCTGGGGGCCGAGGGCTTCACCGGCACCGTCTCCCTGGAGCTGGACCTCCGCCGGTACCTGGAGGACGGGACGGCCCACGACCTCCTGGTGAGGAACCGGGAGTATTGCCAGGCCCGCCTCCCCCTTCCCGCCTGACGCCCTCAGGCCGCCGGCCGGAACCGATCGCGTGGCCCGCACGTCTCAGGCGTAGGTTGAAGCCGAACGAGGGGGTGGTCCTGGTGTCCGACGCACGGCCTGGTTCCCGGCGCCCGAGAGCACTGCGAGCCGCGGTGGTCTCACTGGCGCTGGTTGCACCGACACTGGTGGGGAGCGCGGCCCCAGCCGCCACCACCTGCACAGCCCCACCGGCGGTCGTCCCCATCGGCTCGATCGCACCGGGGATGACCGGAACGGGGCTCACGGCGATCTCCGGAAGCTCTCCCACGAGCTTCGACATCCAGGTCATCGGGACCCTTCCCGACGCGATCCTCCCCGGCTTCGACCTGGTGATCTTCAAGATCACGGGACCCCCCGCGTTCCTCGACCAGGCCCATGGGGTGGCCGCGGGGATGTCGGGCTCGCCGATCTTCATCGGCGGCCAGCTCGCCGGAGCCGTCTCCTATCGGTTCTTCTTCTCGGACTCGACGATCGGCTTGTTCACGCCAGCCCAGAAGATGGTGGACCTCCTGAACCACGTGGGCGGGACCACGAGGGTGCCCATGCCGAACTCGGTGCCGGTAACGCGCCGGGCCCGGCGCGCCGTTGCCGAGTCCGTCGGGGTGGCGCTGGCCGACGTGCCGGCGTCGGCCCAGAAGCTCGCCGTCCCCCTGGCCGTGTCCGGGCTGTCGGACCAGCGGGCCGAGGAGCTCCAAGCCCTCATCGACGAGCACGGGCTCCCCTTCCACGTCTACCGGGCCGGCTCGTCGGCATCGGCCACGGCCGTCGATCCCACGCCTCTCTCGCCCGGCGAGCCCTTCGCCGCCGTCCTATCGACCGGCGACACGACGTTCGCCGGGATCGGTACGACCACGTTCACCTGCGGGGACCTGAACGTCGCGTGGGGCCACGACTTCTTCTTCGAGGGGCCAACCGCGTTCGGCATGAACAGCGCCGACGTGATCACGGTGCTGGACGACCCGAGTGGATTCCTCGGGCCGTTCAAGATCCTGGTCCCCGCCGAAGCCCACGGGACCGTGATCCAGGACCGGCTGGCCGGGCTGGTGGGGCAGGCCGGGAGCGTTCCGGCGGCCATGCCCGTCACCACCGTGTACACGAACACCGACACGGGCACGTCCCGGGCGGGCCAGACGGACATCATCTACCAGGAGGACTTCTGGGGCCCGGAGATCGCCTTCTCGCACGTCTACCAGAACCTCCTGCTGGTCTTCGACCAGTTCGGCGAGGGCACGCTGCGGCTGTCGTGGACGATCGAGGGGTTGCGGGAGGACGGCGTGACGCCGTTCACCGTGCAGAACTCGAACATGTACTACTCCGAGTACTCCGCGATCGACGGCACCTACCGGCTGGCAAGCGCGCTGTACGCGCTGGCGTTCAACCGGTTCGAGGACATCACCTTCACCGGCCTGGACTCGACCGGCGAGATCACCGAGCGCGCGCTGGTCGGCGACATCGTCCGGGTCCGCACGGCAAGCTCGCTCCAGCACGGCCTGCGGGAGCGCTCCGTGCTGAAGGCCAGGGCGGGGAGCACCATCACGATCGACGTGTCCCTGGAGCCTGCGGAGGGTGGCTCGCCGGTCGTGACCACCCTGAAGATGAAGGTCCCCCGGTGGGCCCGGGGCGACGAGCGCGTCACGCTCCGGGGCGGCAGAGCCCGCAACTTCTTCTTCGACCGGCGGGGCCTGGGGTCCTTCGAGGAGCTGCTGGCCGAGCTGAACGGGGGCGATCACCCCAACGACCTGATCGTGACGGGCCTCGGCCAAAGGATCGCGAAGATGCTGGATCTCGTGGTTGACGGGCGGGCCTCCTTCATCGTCCACGTCGTTCGGTAGCGGGAAGCGGGAACGCGGCGCGGGAAGGGCCGGGGTCGTGCGCGACCCCGGCCCTTCCCCTTCGCCCTACCGGGGGTCCCAGGGCCTGATGGTCGCGACCGCCTCTTCGCTGTCCTTCCAGTTCGGCACGTCGGCGTACAGCTCGAGCTCGATCCCGTCCGGGTCCCGGACGTACAGGCTGTGCGACACGCCGTGGTCGCTCGACCCTACGATGTCGGCTCCGGCGTTCGCCAACGTCCGGAACGCGGCCCGCACGTGGTCGTCGGAGGGCAGGCGGATTGCCACGTGGTAGAGCCCAACCGCGTGCGGAGGTGGACTGGGCGCATCGTCCCCCACGGCCTGGAGCGCGAGGTCGTGGTGGTTCTCGCCGGTGGCCGTGAAGAAGGCCATCATGCCCCCGATCTCACCGATCTTCCTGAAACCGAGCATCTCGTAGAACGGCGTCGACCGCTCCAGGTTCCGGACCCGGAGCACGACGTGCCCGATCTCCTGCGGCTGGATCTCGTCCATCGTTCCCTCCTGCTAGCCTCGCCGCGTGCGCCGGTTCACGCTCGTGGTGATCATCTGCCTGTTCGTGCTGATCGGGGCGGCGGCGATCGCGCAGATGGTCATCGCCGGCCGGGACCGACCCCCCTACCCGGGGCCGGCGCCCGGCACTCCCTTTCCCACCTTCACAGCAACGCCCTAGCGGTCCCCCGTCATCCCGATCGGTGGGGCGAGCGTGACGGTATCGCCGCGACCGAGCCCGAGGACCTGGGCCGCGCTCCCATGGTTCACGATCAGGGACACGAACCCCACCGAGTCCACGATGGCCGCCGCCGCCCCTTCGGGCACATCGGAGAACGTGGAGGCCCGGGTGAGCACGCGGCCGCACACCTCGAGGGAGCCCACGAGGCCGGCCGTCTCCAGGTCGGCCGGTCTCACGTTCAGCTGCACGTTCCCGAAGCCGTCGACCCCGGTCACCCGGGCCCCCACGGCACCCGGGGTGACCATCGGCCTCGGCGGGTTGACCGTGACGAGCCCCGACGTTTCGACCGCCGGTCCCAGCTCGTCCAGGGCGAGCCCCGCCGCGAGGTGCGCCGCGGCCGGGGCGAACACGTCGCGTCCGTGGAACGTCGCCGACACGGGATGGAGGAGGACTCGCCGGGACGTGATCTCGACCGCCCGCGTCGCGCCGCCCAGCTCGGCCCATGCCATCGAAAGAAGCCCGTTGTCCGGTCCCACGAGCACCGCGCCCGATCCTGCCTCCACCGCGATGGAACGGCGATCGGACCCAACACCCGGGTCCACCACCGCCAGGTACACCGCGTCCGGCGGCATGAACGGGGCCGCCCTCGAGAGCGCGATCGCCCCTCGCAGGACGTCCTGCCGGGGGACGGCGTGCGTCAGGTCGATGACCCGGGCCTCCGGGGCGATCCGGGCGATGACCCCGTGGCAGACGCCGACAAAATCGTCGGCCAGGCCGTAGTCGGTGAGGAACACGATGGACCGGACCATCACGGCTCGGAGTGCTCGTCGAGGTAGCCGAGGATCAGGGTCTGGACCCGGCCCGACTGGTTCCCGGTGAGCAGGTCGGTCCCGTGGTCGTTCGAGGTCACGATCTGCACGCGCTTCGGGAGCGGCGACTCCGCGTACAGGCGCTGGGCCGCCTCCGCCGCGCCGAACCGGTCGCCGGTGCCCGCGATGAACAGCTTGGCCGCCGTGATCCTGGTGAGCAGGTTCGCGTCGGCGGCGAGCCCGTCGATCCCCACCGGCGCCGAGAGCGTGACGACAACGGAGACCTCCACGCCCTCCTGGGCCGCCGCGACCAGGGACGCCGTTCCCCCCATGCTCGCACCGACCAGCATCACCCGGGTCGCGCCCTCGGACCGAAGGAAGCCGATCGCCCCGACAACGTCCTGCCACATGGCGCCGATGTCCTTCTCTCCCTCCGAGCAGCCGGCGTCACCGCCTGGGCAGAACCCACGGAAGTCGAAGGCCAGGGCCATGTAGCCGCCCTCCGACAGCTTCCGGGCAAAGTCCCACCAGGAGGTCTGGTCCGCCGGGAGCATGTGCGATAAGACCACGCCCACCGGACCGTCGCCGAACACTCGCCCCTCGAGCTTCACCCCGTCGGCGGAGGTGAACGTCACCGCCTCCGATGCGGTGAGGTTGGCCGCCCGGTCCTGCTCCCGGGAACGGCCGCACGCGGTGGTCATCACGGCGGCCGCGAGGACGAGCGCGAGCGGGCGGAGGCCGCGGGCCGGGTTCGCCCTCGTGGCCGGCACGGCCGGGGCTCCCCGCTCCTAGCGGCCCTGCTGACGCCGCTGCCAGCGGGTCTTCTTCAGCAGCTTCTTGTGCTTCTTCTTCCGCATCTTCTTTCGGCGCTTCTTGATCAGCGAAGGCACACGGTTCCCCTCTTGGTCATTCCGATCGGAACAGGTTCCGGAGGTCCACCCGCTTGGCGCGGTAGTTCTCCTCCAGGCGGACGGAGCCCAGTCTAAGGGCCTTGGGCCCTTCTGCCACGGGCGAGATGAGCCGAAGCACGCCCTCGTCCGCGCCGTGCTCCAAATAGCCCATCCCGAGGTATCCCCCCTCGCCGTCGGACAGGCCCACCAGCAGGCGGTCCAGGGCGCCCAGGTCGAACAGGGGCGGGAGGGCCGGCATGAACACGGTGGGCTTGACCCGCCACCGGTGGAGCTCGCCGGAGAAGTACCGGCGCATGGCGCCCTCTCGGTTCTCGGCTCGTTGCTCCACGGTGGTGGGGACGACGCCCGTGTGCACGCCGAGCGACACGACCTCGGAATGGAAGAAGCGCTGGATCACACCGAGGAGGGGCTGGAGCTCCTCCCCTCGCTGGAGGCCCACCACCAGGTCGGGCTGGAGCATCTCGACCTTGTGGTACTTCAGGATCTGGCCATAAATGCCGGACACCAGCCCGCCCGAATCGACGACGAGGAAGTCGGCTCCCCCCTCCCGGCCCCGGCGGGCCAGGTTGGCCACGCCCGTCACCACCTGGAGCAGATGGCCCTGAGGGGACGTGGAGCCGACGAACGAGAGCCCATCGGACAGGGCGAGCACCTCGGGCTCGAGGTCCGCCACGTTCCGTACCATCTTCAAGGTCACGGTTGCCGGCGGGCCGACCGACTTCTGCCCCACGTCGGCGTCGAGGAACGCCGAGAGCCGGCCGGCCTCCACCGCCGCCCGGAGCAGCATCCGGGACAGGGTGGTCTTTCCAGTGTCCAGCCCGCCGACCAGCAGCACCGTGCGCTTCGCGCGCACGGCCCGTTCGACGAGCGCCTCGTGCTCGTTCACCTTCGCCTCCGCG